>SXHT01000016.1 GCA_005773095.1 Planctomycetaceae bacterium | reverse complement strand
GCGGCGCTAATCGCGTTCTCCACATCTCGCTGAATCAGTTGGCGGACGACGGAGTCGCGCTGCGTGGTCGATTCGAGCAGGCCACCTGGCACTTCGGGAGTGACTGAGTCTTGCGGAAATTCGTCGGCCGGCGGCGGGGCCTGATCGTTGCGGAACTTTTCCAGCTTGAGCACCCCTTTTGCCGTCTTTTTCCTGGTTGCTTCCAGGGGAGTTTCTCCCGCGGTGGTCGCCGACGGAGTGCCGGGCTTTGCCGCGCGCTGCTGTTCAACCGCTTTCCTGATCGTGCGAGCGGTCGGATCCTTAGGATCACGACGAAGTGCTTCATTCGCCAATCGTTCAGCCGCGTCGGTGTTACCCGTCGCCGCTGCCTGGCTGCCGAGCCTGGCGATTTCCTCGACCGCCGCATGAATCATGCGGCGAGATTCCAGCAGACCCGCCATGCCGACCGTCGCCAGCCCAACGCCACCATTGCCCTTGGCCGATTCGACCAGATCAGGCAGGAATGAAAAATCTTCGTTCGATGCTCCGCCGGCGATGGTCCATCCCAGATCCACCTCTTTGCCGCATGCCTTGCCAGCGATGGCGACGTCGATCGATTTCGTATCGGCGCCTTGAGCCAATATGCCGATCAGAATGGTTTCTCGATCGGAACGCAACGGCGGAACGTTCGCGGGAAGTACCGCGGCGAATTGCTTGGGCAACTTCGCCTTGGTCGGCCAGACGACAACCCCTTCCGCAGCGCCCGCAAGAAACGCAGCCACCTGCTTTACCGTGGCCCCATCATGGTCGACGACAAGCAGACCCCCCGTTTGGTTGGCCAACGCGGCCAGCAGGCCGGTGTCGCAACGTGGTCCGATCGAGTAGCTGGTCACCGCAATCTGCTTGTCGACAAGCTGTTGGACGATTTGCTTGAGCGTGTCGCTATCGACGAAGTGAGCGCCGCTCTGCCCGTCCCCCACGTAGATCACGCTTCGCTCAGCGGCTGACTTGGACAAAAAACTGCCGGCGGCCGCGTCAATCGCCGCCACCATGTCGGTGGCGCCCAAGGGAGCTCGATGTTTGAGCGCGTTGATCGCCTTGGCCATTTCCGCGCTGTCGCCAGCGACGAATTCTTCGGTCAGCGCATGGGCAGCAAGATCGACGGCGATCAGCTTCACCTGCGTTTGCGCCGACAGGCCCGCAAGAAACTGCGACAGCGTGCCAATCGCCTTCGCGCGGAACGCACCCGTTTGACTGGCGGATGTGTCGAACAGCACCACCACCGCGTGACCCCTGGGTGAGGGCAATGCGATGTTCGGCGAGATGCTCAGCGCGAAATAGTTTTTCTCGCCCGATTGGGAGTACGTCTCCAACCGTGCGGCATCGTCGGCCGCATCGACCATCGCGATGGTCATCACCCAAGCCACCACCACCGGTAGGAAACCTGGCAAAATTAAGCGATTCGACATGGATTTGCTCCAAATTCACAAAACGCCCTCCCGCGTACTGTGTGTTCCGTTGCACAGCCGCCGAAGCGCACGCAGAATGTTTAGCCGTGGGTTCTAATGAAGAGATTCGTCGTAGCCGTATCCCTATTCTATTTGCTCCCACCGATTTACGCCAGAAAAAAATGATGGTGCGTGTCCTAAAGCACACTCGCCGCCCCCGAGGTCATGCCGGGCTCGGAACCGCGAAAAAACCCGGATTTCGTTCCGCCCGTAACGGCACGCGGAGTCTGCCCGCAACGACCTGGCATGCGGCCCAAGCGCGCGGGCATATCGATATTAACATGTTCCCACATAATCAGTTACAATGCCAGGCTCCGCTTGAATTGAGGAGTCACGCGCCATGAAGAAGCCCGTCCTGCTTTGCCTGCTGTCTGCCGCCGTCGGGGCCGCCCTTTCGCTGCTCCTGCAGTCGGCTTCTCACCCACCCGTTATGGCCGAAGAGCCGGTGATCGATCGGGTTCCCCTGGCCGATCAGCCCGAGGCGATTTCGCGGCTTCCCCTGCCGCAGCGGCGCTCTTCGCGTTTCGACGACGAGGAGCAACTCACCTCCGAAGAGCGGGTTCATGTGGCGGTGTACGAAGATCTCAACCGGTCGGTGGTGAACATCAATACCAAGGTGGTCCGCAACGACAACCTGTTTCTCATCGACGTCCCCGGCGAGGGCGCGGGCTCCGGCTCGGTGCTCGACCGGCAGGGACACATTCTCACCAATTTTCACGTCGTCGATGGGGCCCGCGAAATTCAGGTAACACTGTACGACGGCAAGAGCCACGAAGCGCGGCTGATCGGCAAGGACGAAACCACCGACATCGCCGTGCTCAAGATCGAGGCCCCCCAATCATCGTTGCATCCCGTGGAACTCGGGGACTCGACACGCCTGAAGGTCGGCCAGCGCGTCTACGCCATCGGCAACCCGTTTGGACTGGAACGCACTCTCACGACTGGAATCATCAGCAGTCTCAATCGCACGTTGCCGACGCGCAATGGCCGCACGATCAAAACGATCATTCAGATCGACGCGG
>SXHT01000114.1 GCA_005773095.1 Planctomycetaceae bacterium | reverse complement strand
GGTCGGGTTCGAGCGCCGAGTCGTGGAAGAATCCGCCAAAATTCGGCGGATTTGGATAGGGATCTGGCACTGCCTTGCCGGTTGCGTCGGCCGCCTCGATTTTGAAGCGAATGGCTCGTTGGGCCACCGGCGTGCGTCCGTCGCCACCGACGGTGAATTTCAGGGGCTCTTCATCCACGGTGTGGATTCGCCAGTGCAGCACGGCGTTCTCACCGAGGAAGAATTCCTATTTGTCGAACTCCAGCGTGACCTCCGGCTCGGCACCTACGGCAGTAGCCAGCAATAGGCTTGCGCAGCATTGAGCAACGAGCGTGGATGCAATCACGTTGACACCCCGTATCGAAAGATCGTCGAGCGATGGTCCGCTTGACGTTGGGCGAGGCTATAAAGTTTCGGGAGTACGTGTTCGGTGACCACTTCGCCGAAGAGCGTGAAGGCGTTGGCGTCGTACATGGTGACGGGCAGAAGCTGGCCGATTTGGCGAGGATTGCCGTCGAAGACGACAATGCGGTCGTCGTGCGTGCGGCCGGTGAGTTGCATTGGGCCGGCCACTTCAGAGGGGTCTTGCTTGAGCGCGTTTTTGCTGGGGCCTTCGACGAGAATTTCCAGCGTGCGACCGATCAGGGGTTGGTTGTCTTCCTCGCTGATCGAGTTCTGAATGGCCAAGAGCTCGTTGTTGCGCCGTTTCTTCACTTCTTCCGGCAGATCGTCGGGAAAAAGCTCGGCCCCCTTCGTGCCGGGGCGTTCGCTGTACTTGAAGATGAAGCTGTTCTTGAATCGCGATTCGCGGACCAACTCCACGGTTTGCTCGAAATCTTCGTCGGTTTCTCCGCAGAAGCCGACGATAAAGTCGCTGGTGACCGCGGCGTCGGGAACTGTTTCGCGGATGCGGGCCATCATCTCGCGATAGTCTTCCACGGTGTAGCCGCGTTTCATGCGATGCAGCACAGCGTTCGAACCGCTCTGCGCCGGTACGTGCAGATAAGGCGAGACCTTGGGCAGATCGCGCACCGCTTGCAACAGGTCGTCCGTCATGTCCTTGGGGTAATTGGTGACAAACTTCAGACGAGCAAGGCCACTAATTTCGCTGAGCGATTCCAGTAAATCTGAAAGCCGCCACAGCCGGCCATCGGCGGCCTGGTGCCTGTAGCTGTTGACGGTCTGGCCGAGCAGTGTGACTTCACGGCAGCCTTCGTCGGCCAGCTTGCGGGCTTCGGCGATAACGTGCGCAGCGGGCCGGCTTTGTTCAGGGCCGCGGACTTTGGGCACGATGCAGTACGTGCAGAACTTGTCGCAGCCGATCATGATCCGCAGGAAGGCCTGGAAGGGCGTGGGCCGCATCTCGGGGTCGCGCAATGGGTCGTAGCTTTCAAAGCTTTGCTCGACCTCGCGCCGGTTGCCAGCCTTGCGATCGAGTGAGACTTCAAGCTGACTGCCGGCGCCTGCGGCAACCCTCCTGATCAGTTCCGGCACCTGGTGCAACTGGCCTGGGCCAACGATCAAATCGACGAAGGGGGCCCGCTCGAAGATCCGCTTCTGATGATTTTGCGCCATGCAGCCCAGCACGCCGATGATTTTGTGCGGGTTGTGTTTCTTGGCGTGTTTCAGCCGGCCGAGGGCACTGTAGATTTTGTCTTCTGCGTGGGCTCGCACGCTGCACGTGTTGAACAGGATCGTATCGGCCTTGGCCGGAGTGTCGACGATCTCGTAGCCCTCTTTGCGCAGACTGGCCACGACCAGCTCACTATCGAGCAGGTTCATCTGGCAGCCAACAGTTTCGATGTAGAGCTTGGGCATGTGAGAAAAATTGCGGTCGGCAGATGGCGGCAGTCAGCGCGTGTCGTTGTCCGCCGGGAGGGCGTTGCCCTCCGGCTAGTGGATGTTGACTTGCCCTTACGAAGCCTTTCGTTCCGCCTTCGTCGCGGCCTTTTGCTGGCGTTTCTCTTCGGTAAGTTTGCGTTCGCGTTCGCGTTCCATCTGATCACGGACCTGCATCAGCAGTTGATCGCGGCGGGCGCGCATCAATCGCGCCAACACCACGACGGCAATGAAACTTGCCACCGCCAGAAGCGCAAGATCCGTTTGATCGAAGCTCCCCATGCCGCCGGTCCTCTGCAATCCCTTGCCGCGAGACTCCTTATCTTACTCACTCGCCGAGGTTGGGGACCAGCGGGATTTTGCCCGGGTTTTCAAGTGGTATTAAATCGTTCGCCCGGCCGGACGGGATAACCGCGCAAAAACTCCGCCGCGGAAAGCACACGCTTTCCCGAGGGTTGAATCGCGTCGATCCGCAGAGCGCCGACGCCGGTTCCGATGAGGAGTTGGCCGCCAGCGGCTTCGATCACGCTTCCGGCGTCACCCGATACGTCAGGAATGACGGTTGCCGATTCGAGGATCACACGTAGCGGCTCCGCGTTGGGTCGATGCCAGTACGTGAACGTCTTAGGCCAGGGGACGAAGGCTCGAATTTGGTTGCGAATTTGCTCCGCCGTGCGAGTCCAATTGACGGCGCCGTCTTCCTTCTTCAGTCGCGGAGCTTTCGCGGTTGGAAACGGGTCTTGAGAGATCGGCGAAATGGCGCCGCTGGCAATTGCATTGATCGCATCGAGCACCAGCGGAGCGCCTAAGTCGGCAAGCTTTGGTTCGAGCGTTACGGCGGTATCGCCGGGGCCGATCGACAGTTTCGCTTGCGCGATCGCGGGGCCGGCATCGATCCGCGGCGTCATGTGGATGACCGTCACTCCGGTTTCCGAGTCGCCGTTGAATACCGCCCAGTTGATGGGCGCCGCGCCGCGATACTTGGGCAGCAGCGAGCCGTGCAGATTGATGCCGCCGAGTCGCGCGACGGCAAGGGTGTCCGGCTTCAAGATCTGTCCATAATCGCAAACTACCAACAAGTCGGGCTTGTGCTTCGCCAGTTCAGCGAGGGCCTCTTGCGTATTAATGCTCTCCGGATCGAACACCGGGGTGCCGTGCGATATTGCCAACGCGCGCATGGGGTTGGCTTCTGCCTGGGTCTTTCCATGTACTGAGCGCCTGGGCCGAGTGACCAGCAGGGGTACCGTGTGCGACGATGCATAAATGGCCCTTGCCATCGGGACGGCGAAGGGGCCGGTGCCCATGAGGATGACGCGCATTGAGAATCTAATCCAGCCAATCTTTTTCTTCCAGTCGTTCGGGCACGTAGGTTTCGGTCACGTAACTGATGTCCTTGGAGATCAGCGATTCGACTTCCAGTTTGAAGCCGTTCTTCAACATCAGTTCAATCTCCTTCTGCCAGGCCTTCTTGCCCTTGAACCACGGATACTCGGCGATTTGCTTGGCACGCTTCACGTCCGTGTCGTTGAGATTGATCTTGACGCTGTTGGACAGTTGGCAACGTTCAAAATCCTTGCTGCGAAGCCCAATGTAGCGGCAATCCGGAATTCCCATGCGTGCGCTCTCGAAGGCGAGATTAATCGAACCTTGTTTGATGACGCTGTAAATGTAGTATCCCCAGGGATCGTTATCGAGCAGGCAATAGACCGGCAGTTTCAGTTCGTTGTGCATGCGGTGCAACATGCGCCGCACGCCGCGCGGGGGTTGGCCGGCGCCGTGGCTGACGACACAGTTGTGCTTCAGCCAGAATTTGTCTTCGGAAAAACGCCGCCAAACGGTGTCCTTTTCAACGTGCAGGATAAACCTGGCCGTGCACTTCTTGAATTCGATGACCTCCGGTTCGACGATCGATGGAATGCTGTAGCCCGCACTCCCCATGCGGGTGCAGTCGATCTCATCTCCGCTGTCGTTGAGCACGAGCGGGCCGACCAGATTGCCACGGTTGGAGGCATACACGTGCAGTTCTTCGCGCAAGGCCGCCAGGGTGACTTCCACGTCTTCGATGATCGTGTCGCTGTCTTCCTGATCGTCGAAGGTTTCCTCCTTGGTGCCTTCGATCGAGTGCTTGAGCATGTAATAGATGCCGCGGAGGCTCGTGGTCTTGCCCTGCTCGATCAACCGTTTGCAACCACTGCCGACAAGCAGCGTTTGCATGTACGCTTTGGCCTGGGAAAGATTGAACAGCTCGCGTCGGTTCTTGCCCGAGCCCATCTCAAGAAACCCTCGCGATTTATTGAATTTGACGTTGGAGAGCGATCGCGAAGGCACGTCGAGATGCGGGGCGCGACCGGTCTTGGCGCAGTCGGCCACATCGTTGGCCACCCCCTTGAGCGAGCCGAGCGTTTTCTTGTCCTTGAGCGTCAAGGTAGCGGTGGAAGGTGAGGATCGGGATTCGCTCGTGGATCTACGCGATTTCCTGGCCATGAATGAGTATTACTCTGTTATGGTTGTGCTTGTTCCCAAGAATTCGTCCTCGGATTCCATGCCGTACTTTTCCGCCAGGGTGACATCCGTGGTGTATACGAGCGGAAAACCGACTTCCAAGGTGCGGTCGGGAGCGGTCTCTATCTGTACTGCTGCGGTGAGCATTTGTTGCAACTGTGTCGCTTCGAGGGTTCCTTCCGTGTCACGCGGGTCTGGAAAGGCCATAACAAACATGGCCCACCTCAAGTCCTGCGCCAAGAGCTGTTCGCAGGATCGTGCTCGAGTTGCCGACAAGTTGAAACTCGAAAGGATTGGCGTATTGGAAAGTGTGTCGGGCATGACTCAATTATAGCGTAACGAGACAGTGCGAGGGCAAGTTGCAGTCTCATGCTGGCAGGCGGGCTGCTAACTCGCCGGCGCTCCCGGCACCACGATCAGCACGTTGTCGCCGAAGTCTTCGGTGGCTTCTTCTTCCAGGATCGGGTTGCCGTCTTCGTCGAACTTGATATCGGCCTGGGCGGTCTTGCGCTTGGCGACTTTGAGCAATTGATCGTAGAGCTTCTTCTTGTCGGCGCCGCTGATTTCATGGACGGCGGTGGCCACCTCGCCGAGATACCGCAGGAAGATATTGCGGCGCTCACCTTCTTGCTTCACCTTCTGACGTCGGCGGACATACATCGCCAATTTGCGGCCGACGGCCTGGAGGGCGAGGCGGATTTCCTTTTGAATTTCCGGATAGGACGCGACTGCTTCCTTCGATTCGCTGGTAAAGGGGACCCAAACACTGGCGACGTGGACGAATATGGTGACCGGGCCGCTCGGCAGGCTGCCGCGGGATTGGGTCAGGCCGTACGATCGCCAGTTCGTGCCCATGATGCTTTGTGTGATGGCACAGGCTCCCGGCTGGAACTGCAGGGGAACTCGGTTGGCGTAGCGGAGCACGTTCATGGTCTGGCCTTCTTCGAGATTGACGCTTCTCATCGCCTCGTGCAGTTTGGCAATCTCGTCTTTCTTAAGCTTGCCCGGCGATACGCGGTTCCCAAGTTCCGCCTCGGTAAGAATCTTTTCAGTCGCGTCGCTGCCCACGCCGCTGAAGCCGTTCATTAAGAACTGCCGCAGCGTGCGGGCGTCGCTTTCAGCCAGCATTTCCCTGAGGGTCTCGAGCGGGATCCGCACCGAAGCCGAGGTCCCACCGTAGGCCAGCGCCGCCTCGACCAAAAACGGGTTGCCACGATAGACGCTCGGCGGTCGTGTGGCGGCCACGTAGAACTCGGCAGGCACCACGTGATGCAAACCCTTGAGCAGCAGTTGTTCGCCAATCGGCGAAATGCAATCAGTCGCCGGCGCTGCGATCCTGGTGTTTTGAATTGCCTGGTACAGCGCATCCGCCTCGTGGCGGCCGATCTTGGTGGTGCTGGCTCGGGTGCTTACCTTGGCGGTCTCGCAAATCCTGCGCGCCACGGATCCGCTGACGCGCGAAAAGTTGTCGCACAAGAACGCCGAGATCGTGCAAGGCTTCACGCTCTTAAGCATCGTCATCAGACGCCCCAACTCGACTCCGTAGGGATGTGGCTTGATCTCTTTTGGCTCGGGCGGCAGCGTCTGGGCGGCGCGAGGATAATCATGCGTGCTGCCATCGGGATCGAGATAGTGGACGGTGACATGCGGGTTGGCGATCGCCGTCTGCTCCAGATAATCATCCACGCTGCAGCGGCCGCGCTGGTACTTGGCTTCCAGCTCAATGGTTACTCGCGTGCCGTGATCGGTCTCGATCCATTCGATGCCGTGCTTCTCGATCATCTTCTTGCCGCTGTCGCCCGGTGGAATATCCACACCGTCGCCACCGCCATTCAAAATTTCCGCCTTGTTCTTCTTGGTGTCGATCTGGATTTCGAAGTAATGCGCTGGCTTGCGCGCGCCAATTCGCGAAATCACCTTCACCGGCTTGCCAGTCGTGAGCACTCCGTACATGCCCGCCGCGCTAATGCCAATGCCCTGCTGTCCGCGACTCATCCGCAGACGGTGAAACTTCGAGCCGTAGAGCAGCTTGCCGAAGATATTGGGAATCTGCGCCTTGACGATCCCCGGCCCGTTGTCCTGCACGCCGACCTTGAAACGATTCGGGCCGGTGGCTTCGATATGGACCCAAATCTCGGGCAGGATGCCGGCCTCTTCGCAGGCGTCGAGCGAGTTGTCGACTGCCTCTTTGACCGTGGTCAGCAGGGCTTTGCGAGGATTGTCGAAGCCCAGCAGGTGGCGGTTCTTGGCAAAAAACTCGCTGACGGAAATATCGCGCTGGCCGGCGGCCATTGACTGGGCGGTCGCCCTGCGACGCGACTTGCCGTTCGCGGCATGGCCGTTCGTGGACGCATCGAAGGCTTCCGAATCGGCCTCGACGGCGATCGGTTCTTCGTCGACTTCCACTTCGTCGCTGTGCAGGCGAGTCTTCCTGGTCGCTGACTTGCTCATGGCAGTTGCATCGTAAACTTTGCCGGTTATTCCGATGGGTCAAAATATAGCGTTGGCAGGCGCGATGGCGAAGAGCGATTGGCACTCCAGGAAAAGCCCAGGGACGGCTGTCCCTGGGCTTGATGAGGCATTGCACGCCGCAAAGCGGGGTACCGCCGCAAAGCGCGGTACCATCGGCAGGTTGGGTGCGGAGGGAACATTCGGCAAACAAAGATTCACTCCTACGACCTGCGCATGCCGAAGTTGAAACTGGCATACCTGGAATCCCGCCAAGTTTCACCTTCCTATTTGCCCGCCGTCGTACCTCCTGCGACCCACTTCCATCGGAAGTGCGACTGCCGGCCCTTCACCTTTCTCGAGGAGACAATGCGATGACCTTGCGCTTATTCGCGTTGGCCGCTCTGGCGGCTGCTTGTTTCGCCATGGCCTCGCCGGCCGAGGCCGCTCAGCCGGACTTGTTCGCCAACTACTATGTGTATCCCCAGGGGGGCGGTATTCCGGTGCAGATGTACATCTCGCCGCAGCCGACCCCGCCGCTGGTGGGCCATACCTACATTACCTACCAGCCCCTGATGCCCCACGAGTTCCTGTATCGCCACCACCGTAATTACTACACCTACCATCGCCACGGCGGTCACACCCAGACCCGCGTTTGCTGGTGGTAGCTGCCAGGAGTCTCGAGCTACTTGAACCGGCTGCCCAACCCTCGATCTCCGATCCCAGATCCCCTGCCCTCATCCCCGACCCCTGACCCAATACTTACAATGAACACCCGCATCACACTATTGTTCGTGGCCGGTCTGGTGCTTGTCACCAACCTGGCCAGCGCTTGGGAAGGTCCCTGCCACAACATCGAAGCCTCTCGCCGCGCAATGACCTATCGTTGGCACCACGGTTATTATCACACCATGTGGGGTGAGCCGGTGGCTTTGGTTGTGCCGCCGACCGCCGAGCATGAGACGAACTATAGCTGGGGTGTGCCGGCAACGCGCGTCAAACGCATCGATCACCAGTTCCAACGTCCGTACCCCGGTCCGTATGGCGGTGGCAATGCCTTCCGGCCGACGCCGTATTGGCCAAGCGACACGCGGCAGTTGGGAATTTCCCCGGTCCGTGGACCGTGGTGAGCGTAGCAGGCGCGCTCCGTGTGCCGTCAGCCCGTGATCTCGCGCGGCGCCGGTCACCCGATCTCGGCGAAATGTTGAAAGACAGGGGGCCGGGCACATTTTCCCGCGAACCACGTTGGACAACCGTCCAACCGGACGATGCACCTCGCGCGAATTCGCCGGGAAAATGAGCCAGTCGCCGGGGGTTAAACGGTTCGGGGTCGGGAGACCCGCGTCCGGCGCTTCGCCGATGCGTTTCCCCGGGCTTTCTGTTCGCCGGTTCGCAGGCTTCGAGCAGCGATTCAAACTTTGCTCGCAGTTCCTCGCCGCCGAGGTCTGGGTGCGAAGACTTCGTGAGCTTGATGAAAGCGAGGGCCTGTGAATGGTGCCCCAGGTCATATTGCGTTTTCGCCAGACCGTAGGCGGCGCGGAACCAGCGGGGGGAACCCGGCTTGCTCCTCCGCTGCACCTGAGCCCATTTTTCCGCCGCCTGTTTGAGCGTGGTCCTGTCGGTTGTGTCGGCAAGGATGCGAGCAAACTGCTCCTGGAGCGCTCCATCGTGAGGCCGCTGATTCGCCAGTGGTGCGACAAGCGTCAAAGCCTCCTGGCGTTTTCCTGCGAATTCGAGATCGGCAACTTGCCGAATGCGGCATTGCCAGATCAATGCCAGGGACTCTTCCCGATGGGGATCGTCGGGAGGCAGTTTGCCGAGCGCGTCGATCGCCGCGTCCCAGTCTGCCTGGAGTGCGCAAAGCTGCCCCAGTCGCCAATGCGCCAGGGCGGAGGACTTTCCGTTTGGCCATTGTTGCAGATGTTCGTTCAGCAGCTTCCGATATTCATCGAACCGCGGCGGTTTCTCGGCCTGCGCCGCCAGGCCCGCGTTGTGAATCGCCAGCAGATGGGCGTCAGCCGCGTGGGGATGTTCCGGATTGCGCAGGGCAAGCTGCCGATATCGCAGGCTGGCCTCGTCAAACGCGCCGTGATCGGCAGCCAGCTTCGCGGCTGGCAGCGCGAAACGAAACGCTTGTTCTGAAAGGCCGGTTTTTGCAGCGTCCGCCACCGCCTGGTCGTACGCCGTGATCGCGCTGCGCCAGTTGCCTTGCGCGGAAAAATCCTGGGCTTCGCGCTCGAAAGAATTGGCCCCTCCCGCTGGTTCGGCGGCCGGGACTTCTGCCAGCAGCCGCCGGCAGGCGAGCTCCTCGACCCGAGCCGAAGCTGACGTCGTATCGTCATCAGGCGCACGCCCCAGTGAACTGGCAATCTGAACCGCCTGGGAGAGCGAATTCATTCGATCGGCGCTGTCCGCCGGAAAGCAAAGAGCCTGATTCTTAAGTGCCACGGCCAGCTGCAGCCGAGCATTGTTTTCCAAGGCCGATAGTTCTTTCGCTGAAAGCCTGCTGGTATCACCGCGCCCCGTTCGCGGATGACGCAGCAACTCGGTTTTGACTTCGCCCGCAACGGTCTTCCATTGGGCAATCGCGCCGCGGGCGACGGTCCGCGCGGCATCCCAGCGATCTACCTTTTCGCCGGTGGCCCGTTCGGCATCCTGGCGGAGCAGCTCGGCCTCCAATGAGCTGGTAATCGCGGCCTGCACTCGTACCAGCAGGGCACGCGGATCATCGGGCTGAAGTCGCACCCACTCGCCGATCAAATCGTGCGCATGAGAAAAAATCACCCGGCGGTCCTGAGGAAGTGCGGCCATTGCCTGGCGAGAGAACTCGCGGGCTTGCGTGATCACTTCATCGGCCGAGTGCGGCTTATGAAGGTGTTGTGCCGCGGCGGGGCAGGCAGTCGATAGCAATAGTGCGATCCCCACACGACGGCGGGCAAACCGCGCCGCCCAACGATTGCTGCGCGTTTCACGATTCGCGTTACGGCCTCGGCAGTTCTGAAATATCCACGTACGCATGCTGGCCGCCGTTCTGCCGTGCAAGCTGGACCAGAAAATTATCGCTGCCCGCCCGGGGGCCATAGCCAAATTCAATCGCGTTGATGTTCGTCCCGTTGTTCAGCCGAGCAATACGGGCGAGCTGCCTGGCGGACATGGTCGGTTCGTCTGCATCGGTCAGGAAAAAAATCACGTCGGGATTCAGCCGCAGGGCCAAGGCGATGGCGTCCTCGTGCTGTGTCGCTCCGTCTGCCGTGATGCCGCCAACGAATCGCTCCGCCAGTCGCAGATTCTGCTCGGTGCCGAACACCAAACGACCGTCATTGCCCGCGGGCGTGAACACGCGTGGATGTTCATTATAGAAGATGATCTGGAACTGGTGCTTCTGGTCGAGGGCCCGCAAGCTGCGGATCAGCTCCGCCTTGGCGGCGGCCAGGGGCGTCCCACCGTGGCCGTCCATGCTGCCGGAACGATCGAACACGTAGACGAACTTGTAGCCCACGCCGGAAACGCCAAAGATGCCGGTCCGCGCGGCGCCCTTTTCCAGCGTTTTGCCAAGGCCCACCGGCCCGGCGCCGTCACCAACGCCACTGTTGGCAGCCTGCCCACGCCCGCCACCCGGATGACGCGATCCGGATCGAATCATGGCGAGCGCATTGGGCACGTTTCCACGGGCCGGCAGGGTCGCCTGCGAGGTCGCCGGCGACGGGCCGGCGGCGGATGCGGCCGCCAGCTCCTGCAAGATCACCGGCGGTGGCTCGTCCCACAAAGAAGCCAGCTCGCCTTGTGCGTGGACTGTGATGTTGCCGAGGCCGTCGTCAACAGACGGATTGGCCGATTGCGCTGAATCGATGCCTTGCGATTCTTCGTCCTGGTAATAATCGGCAGCATCGACGGAGTTGCCGCCGCCTCCGTCCGCGGAACCTGCCTGGGCACGGATCAGCAAGACGCCGTGGCCTGGCAGAGCGGTATCTCGGGTACTGTGCTGCTTCTCGTAGAGCACTGCCATCACCAGCATCAGCGAAAGATGGCTGGCGGTCGAGAGCAGCCAGGGCATCACCCGCTTGGCGAGTGACAACGGCTGCCCGTCTTGCTGCGGCAATTCTCGTAGCGTGGCAGAGGCCATTTGTCCTATTCTCGCAGACAGCACCGACTGCCGCCAAACACGCTGGAAAAAGGAGGCGAATTCTAGGGAGGGACGAGCCATGCGTCAATTCTAAAGCCGGCAGACCAGGGCCAATCGGTGTTTTACATTCGGCAACCTGGTAGGGCCGGCTTTGCCGGCCGTGGATGGGAAAGTCACGCGAATCCCGCCGGCACAGCCGGCCCTGCAGCGGATAACGGATCGGCCGTGCCGGCCGATGGGTCGCCGGCTTTACATTCAGCGAGTCGCCGATAAAGTACCCTCTGGCAGGTTTTCCAGGAGTTTTCGCCTTGCAAGTCATTCAATATCCCCATCCGACCCTGCGTCATAAGTCGAGGCCGTTGAAGCGCGTCGATGCGCAACTGCGGAAGATCGTCCGCGAAATGTTCGACCTGATGTACGAGCACAGGGGCATCGGCCTGGCCGCGAATCAAGTCGACCTGCCATATCGACTGTTCGTGCTCAATCTGGCAAGCGACCCCCAAGCGGCCGACGAGGAGCACGTTTTCATAAATCCCGTTCTCTTGAACCGCAAGGGATCAACGGAAGCGGAAGAAGGCTGCCTGAGCCTGCCCGGCCTGTATTGCAATGTCCGCCGCCCCGAGACGGTGCGGCTCAACGCCTACACTTTCTCGGGCGAGGAAATCACGCTCGATCTCGATGACTTGTTCGCCCGCGCCGTGCAGCACGAGGTTGATCATCTTGACGGCGTGCTGTTCATCGATCATCTCAGCCCAACGGCCGAAGCGCAGGCCCGGGATGCTCTTCGCGACTTCGAATTGGAGTTTGCCAGCCGCCGCCAGCGCCATGAAATTTCCGACGATGCCACCATCGCCGCGCGGCTGGCCGAGCTGGAAAAATTACGGACTTGAGAGCGGTCCGCGACCATGAGTCGACCGACAACGACGTGCGATTCGCATGCCGCCCAGGGCTCCCAAAACGAGCAATCCCGCCGCGGTCGGTTCAGGAACGAATGTCAGATTATCCAAGGCAAAGTAGGCCGGTGTGTTCATGCCGAGATCAACGTTATTGAAAATGAAGTGATCGCTCGAGTCGAGGCTGAACAACAAGCGGTCGGAGCCCGCGAGACCCGTGAGGTCAATGGTTACCCACGTGTCGAGGATGAAATCGGGCACGTTACTTAGGTTCCGGTAGTCGGCCAAATAGAGTTGCTCGATGCCGACGGTGTTGGCACCCTGCAATCCGCTGATCGTCAACAGGAAGAAGTCCGGGTCGGTGCCGCCAGCGCCACCGAACTTTTTCGCAAAGCTGTCGCCATTCAGCATGGAATAGTAGGCATACGTTGTGTTGGTGATGTCCACGGTTCGCGGGCTGCCTGGCAGAGTAATCTCGACCGGGGCGAAGGCTGTCGCCACGGCATACTGCGAGGAACCTCCAGCACCGCCCCCCGTGATGGAGTTGTAGGGATGATTCTCCGGGTGTTCTTGCGAGTAGTCTGTGGTGTCGGAAATGTTCGAGGCCGCGAAGCCGACCGGCAGATTGAACGATGTGGACCACATGTAATGCGCGCCTCGGCTGAAGAATCCTGGCGCCGCCGGGTTGCTGCTGGCATTGAGAATGCCGCTGCCCGGAAGGATCACGTCCTCCAGATCGGAGTTCGTCGCCGCACTTCCGCTCGTGCCATGCAACGACGCGGCGCTCAGCGCAGCGATCGACAACGCATGTTTCAGGCGGGACATCATTGCAGGTTCTCCAGGATTGGTGGTGAAAAGTTGCTGCTCAACCAGTTCGGATCTCAATACTCTCCCACGGAATCGCCTTTGGCTCGGGTGCAGAGGGCCGCCAACGTTCTTAGCTCGAGCGTTTCCGTCAATAGATGAACCGATCCATCGACCAGGAGTGCGTTGGCGCCGTCCGGATGATCGCTCCGCATGTCGTTCTCAAAAAGCGGTGCGGCGTTAATCGCGAAGGCCTGATCAAAAACGTTGCGGCCGTTGATCCATTGTCCTTCGCTGAAGACAGAATCTTCAGCGATCAGAATGGTCTTGGACGTACCGTCGCTGATCTGGGAGATGCGAAAGGCCACGTCGTAAAGCATGGTTCCGTTGGGCGGATTATTGGGGCCGGTGATCCGTTCGCCGAACATGCCGCCGTAATCACAGGGACCGCGCCCCCCGACATCATTCGTGGCGCGGCGCGAGCTGGGGCACACGTAGACTGGCAAGACGGTCGCCGCTGCGCTGGCGTTTTGTGGACTATCGAACGGCGTCTTGAGATCGAGGCGGTCGTAGAGTGCCTGCTCCTCCAGGTAAGGCAGGATGAATGCGCTCCAGGCGAGTTGCCGGTGGGTGGTACTGCCCGGGGGACGCCATTCAATGCCCCCCGGCGGCAGCCGCCGCCGGGCATCCAGATAGTTGTGCACTCCCACGCCGATCTGCTTCAGATTGTTAAAACAGTGCGTCCGCCGCGCCGACTCACGCGCCATCTGGATCGCCGGTAGCAGCAGCGCCACCAGCACACCGATGACGGCGATCACGACGAGCAACTCAACGAGCGAGAAGCCGCGTAGCGGCGAGAGGGGATGGGAGTAATACAGACGATCGGGGCGACCGGTGCCTGCGCCACCGATCACGCTCCTGTTTAACGGCGCGGCTTGCCCGCAGTTGTACTGAATCTGAGATTTGAAATCTGAAGTCACGAAGCCGTCCACACGCACCTCGACCGTCAACATGCACGCAGTGCCACAGGCGGGCGGAAGCCCACGCTACGGCGCGCGGCCAAAAGGTCGGAAGCGGGTGATTGGCGGTGCCCTGCGAAAGAGATACTCACAGTAGGCTCCGCCCGCGCAGAGCAGCTACAGTCACCGCGTTGGTAGGTCTTCTGACTTCCGAACTAAACTGCCCGGGCCTTCTCGCTTCATCAAGCCGCATCCGTTGGTTGCGGAAAATGTAGCAATGGCGGTCGAAACGAGCAGCCTAAAAACGTTCGGTCACAGCGGCGGGGCCGTTCCGGGATTTCACCGGATTCCCTGTTTGTTGGCGAGTTCAAGCCGAACCCACCAACCACCAACGCACAAACTCAAGGCAAAACGTAGCCTTCCCTGAGCGCAGTGTCAACTAGTCATAAATTCCTGGAGCAGCAAGCTGTAGACCGATGTAGCCACATAACCGCCTTTCGGTACAATTCTGCGTAGATTGAAGCCTAATCAGAATACTTTTTGGGGGGTACCATCTGGCGTCGAATGGCAATTCGGATCTGGGTGTTCGTTCAGTCGCAATATCAGGCTGGGCTCTCGCAATAACCATGACGGTAGCATGGTATTTTGGGGGAGGATCCTCACAATCACACGTCATAACCCCTCCATTGCCGCTTCGGTATTTGAAGAGCAATGACTTCCCTGACAACGCCGTAGTATCGGAGTACAGAGAACACACCTTTCAGACCCGAAATGGTCCGGTCAATGTGACGTTACCAACCGTCACATGGCCTTCTCAAGCCTCGGCGGATTGAGCGCCGTCGGGCACACCGCCGCTGGCCTCGCTCACGATTCAAGAAGTTGTATCAGTCATGGGTCTCGCGGCGAATCCGGATGCCACCACGGCTGACAGTGAGTAACACAGAGCCCTGAAGTTCGTCAGCGTGAGCGGAGAGCACCTCTTGCATCGCACGGCAATACTGGCGCACCGACATTCTTACCAAGCGAATAATCGGTCCGTGAGGAATCTCATGAACCACGACAAGTTCGCCGAAATCTCGATCCTCGGTGACCAACACCATTTCCTGGATCCGAGCTGTTTCCAAGAGTTCCGCGTCATCCGCTGAGGGATTCAGGGCAAATGCTGAAATTGGCTCATGTCCCGCGTCTTTCAGAAGCTGCACCAACGCCGCGGATGAAAGGCAAACATCGAGCAGAAACTTCATGTCGTAGCCTCGGTCAATCGCTCATGCAATTGTTCACCGCGAAGGTGCCGATACGCATACACCAGGCACGCCTGAATGTCCTCGGGTTCGAGAAAGTCGTACTCCTTGAGCAAGTTCTCTGCTGTGTCGCCCGCAGCGAGCATTCCCATCACGTGCTCGACGGCGAAGCGCATTCCGCGAATAATCGGTTTCCCACCGAAAATGCCAGGGTTGAATGTAATTCGCGCAAGCAGTTCTTCTTCGTTCATCATTGTTTCTCCGGCATTTGCGAAAAAAGGCCGGGCAATTAAACAATTGCCCGGCCTTTCAATTATTACATCCATCCGTGGCCCTAGTCCAAGAACCCGGCCAGTTCTTGGCTGCGGCAAGGTTGCTGCAGCTTGCGGACGGCTTTGGCTTCGATCTG
>SXHT01000113.1 GCA_005773095.1 Planctomycetaceae bacterium | reverse complement strand
TCTCGCCTCCACTCGGTCGACCGATTCATCCATGGTCTGGAAGTCCTTGGTGTTGCCGACATACACGAGGTTGCCTTCGTGACGGGCGGTAAAGCCGGTGGACTTGAGGATTGCGGATAAAGCCGTGTCGATGTCGACGTTATTGAGCGACGCGGAGACCCGGCCTTGCACGCTGTTGCTGGCCAAAATGTTGAGGCCGCCTTGCTCGCTGAGCATGTCAAGCACTTCGCGCAACTCAGTGTCTTGAATGTGGATGGAAAGTTTGCCGTCGCCCTCGCCCTCGACCCGATTGATCTCAGCTTTCGGCCTGGCCGCTGCGGCAGGCGACGGATCCGGCGCTGCCAGCGGTGGTTCGTCCTGGATGGCATTCGCCAGATTGGGCTGTGCCGCCGTCACCGCTGGAACCGGTGCCTCGTGTTTGCCCGTGATGGTCTGGAGCGTTTCCAGCGCTTTATTCAGCGTGCCTTGGCGATCGAGATTCTGCGACTGCAGATTGCCGATGGCGGTCTCGAGACGATTGATCAAATCCGTGGTCGCCGCAGGAATGGGCTGCTGCGCGAAGGCTGGCTGCGGCACAACAACCGCGGGCTGTGCATCGTGCGTTTGCGGCATCTCGGCAGGCGACACGATCAGTCCGCTGTTTAGCTTGGATTTCCGCGACGAGGCCCTCTTTTCGAGGCGCGAATCGGCGGACTCCGCCTCGGACGATTTCACCGCTGTCAGTTTCGACTTGGGCTGAGCAACACGGGTTTTAGGTTCGCTGGACGTCGCCAGGCAGATCGCCACGCCTATCCCAAAAGCGCCGCATAATGCAAGTGAAAGTAGTCGAAACATGCTGTTGATCGTCGTCCGTGACAACAGAAACGTTCGAGGCGTTGCTCGTCCCACGGACCCGGCACGCCTGATCCCTGCCTATAAAGCACGTCTGTTATCGGCACCCGGAACAATCGACCTAATTGGAAATCTCCCGATTGTCGACAAATATCGCCAATTCAACGGCACATCGTGTAGTCTCGCCAGTTTCTCCCACCACATCCAGCTTGAACCCGGCCAGCCAGATCATTTGGAGCTGCTGTTCGATTCCTCGAATCAATTCACAGACTGCGGCCGTTGAGCTGTGACGCCAGACTCCACGGGCACTTAGCGGAAGCTGTCGGCAGGAACCGAAGCGTGCGGCTGGAATCGAATGGTCGTCGTGCCAACGTCGTTGGCAACGGATGGAGATCACCGCGGAAGCAACTGTGGAAAAGGCGACTTTGCCTTCCACAACCTATCTATGGCGCAGGAAAAAAGGCGCGGCAGGGTCCCCTCAAGCTCCCAGCTATCCCCGCCGCGCCACGGATCCAACACTCTGTTCCATAGCGCGGGCTGTTGAAAACTTAGGTCATGCCCGAGGCTTGTCAAATTGTTATCCGGCGGTTCCACGCGGGGGGAACTTTCGGCTGTATCATGCGCGTCGAAATGATTGGCGGCGCAACTCCCACACCCCCCAGGCTTGCCGTCAAGGATAGGGGGAGACCCTTGTTTTACGGGCCGGGAGAGGGGGACAGGCACATTTTCCCGAGAACCACGTTGGACAACTTCCTGACAGAACGATGCACCTTGTGCGAATTCGCCGGGAAAATGAGCCAGTCCCCCGTCCGTGAACGGTTACCACTTCCCCATCGGAGAATTTGCCATGAAACGATCGCTCACGGGTTGGATCGCCGGAGTTGTGCTGCTGGCGAATGGACTTGCGGCACAGGCCCAAGGTTTGCTTGTCAATGTCACGCCGGGCGAGGTCGTAATTTTGCCGCGGCCAATCATCATCTGGCCGCCACATCCGCCGTTTCCGCCCCGGCCGCCGCAACCAACGCCAGTTCCTGGTTCCTATAAAATCAAGGAACTGGTGGTGCAAGCTCGCATTGCGGACCAGGTGGCCAAGACACAAGTCACGCAGTCATTCGTCAACACAGGCAGCGTGCAGATGGAGGTCTCGTTCGTATTCCCGCTGCCCTACGACGGAGCGATCGATCAGCTTACGCTGCTCGTGGACGGCAAGGAGTTTCCCGCCCGGTTACTTCCAGCGGCCGAGGCTCGGATCAAATACGAGGAGATCGTTCGCAAGAATCGCGATCCAGCGCTGCTGGAATGGCTGGGCAACGGCATGTTTCAGACGAGCGTGTTTCCGGTGCCGCCTGGCGCGGAACGCAAGGTCACGCTGCGCTACTCCCAGCTTTGCCGCAAGGATCAGGGGCTGACCGACTTCCTGTTTCCGCTCAGCACGGCCAGGTACACGTCGGCACCGCTCGAGAAGCTGGAGATTCAGCTTTCCATCGAGTCTTCGGCGGACATCAAGAATGTGTACAGCCCGAGTCATGCAATCGAGATTAAGCGTCCCGACAACAAGCACGCCCATGTTGCGTTCACGCGCACGAATGAAATTCCCACCAGCGATTTTCGTCTGCTGTACGACGTGGGGGCGGGGCAGGTCGGTGCCAGTCTGTTGAGCTATCGGCCGAAGGAGGGGGACGACGGTTACTTCCTGCTGCTGGCCAGTCCGGAAATCAAGGCAGCCGATGCCGAGCGACCGAAGAAGACGGTCGTTTTCGCCGTCGATCGCTCGGGCAGCATGAGCGGCAAGAAGTTCGAGCAGGCCCAGGGGGCGCTCAAGTTCGTGCTCAACAATCTGCGCCAAGGCGATCTGTTCAACATCGTGGCTTATGACAGCGTCGTGGAAAGTTTTCGTCCTGAATTGCAGAAGTTCGACGAGGACTCGCGCAAGGCGGCACTCGGGTTCGTCGAGGGGTTGTACGCCGGCGGCAGCACCAACATTAACGGAGCGCTCACTTCGGCCTTGACGCAGCTCAAGGACAGCAGCCGGCCGAACTTTGTGATCTTTCTGACCGATGGCTTGCCCACCGACGGCGAGACGAATGAGGCCAAGATCGTCGTCAATGCCAAGGCCAACAACAGCGTACGGGCACGCCTCTTCGCGTTCGGCGTCGGCTACGACGTCAACAGCCGGCTGCTCGACAAGCTGGTGCGCACCAATTTCGGCCAGAGCGAGTATGTAAAACCGAATGAGGACATCGAGGCCCGCGTGGGTGCTCTCTACAACCGCATTGGCTCCCCCGTGATGACCGATTTGGGCATCGCGTTCCAGTTTGACGGTTTAACACCGGAGCCGGGTTCGCTTATCAACCGCACCTATCCGGCCGAGACGCGCGACCTGTTTTCCGGCGAACAGTTGGTTCTAGTCGGGCGCTACAAAAAGTTTGGCGCCGCGAAGGTCGTCATCAAAGGGAAGGTCGGTGCCGAGGAACGATCGTTCGATTTCCCGGCGACGTTTGTCGAAAAGAGCGCCGACGAGACGAACGCTTTTGTGGAGAAGCTTTGGGCCGTGCGCCGCGTCGGCGAGATCATCGACGAGCTGGACCTCAAAGGCCGCAACGAGGAACTCGTCAAGGAGCTTGTGCAACTTTCGACGCAGCACGGGATTCTCACGCCCTACACGGCATTTCTGGCCGATGAGAACGCCCAAACGCACGATCTGGCGCGGAACGCGGTCGAAGCCGAAAGGCGCCTCGGCAAGCTGGCCGAATCCGGCGGCCGCGGTGGCTTCAATCAGCGGGGCTTGAAGGGCGCCTACCAGAAAGCCGACCAAGCGCCCGGCATTTCCCGCGGTCGCTTTCGAGCGGCTGCGCCTGCGGCCGAGGCCGCGGGCGATGCGTTCGGCCTGGGGGGCTTCGCGTACGAGGCCGCCGACGCCGAAGAGAAGGCCGAGCAAGCCAAGATCGCGGAGAACGTGCTGCAACTTGGCCGCAAAACCTTCTACCGCCGCGCCGACCGCTGGGTCGACAGTGCCGTGACTCCCGAGCAGGAGAAACAAGTGCAAAGGGTCGAGCGGTTTAGCGCCGAGTATTTTGATCTTGTCGCCAGGCACGGCAAAGACGTGGCCAAGTACCTGGCCATCGACGAACCCGTGACGATCGAACTCGGCGGCCAGGCGTATCGATTGGAGTAGGTCCGTCGTACGGTTTGACCTGGGAAGCCGTCAGGCCCAAGAGCTCTACCTGCTAGCAGCGATACACGTTCCGGTCTTCGTCTTCGTCGTGGCGGCCGCCGAAGCCGGCGTCGATGCCCAGACGCATCCTCAGCTCTTGGAACACTTCGTAGTATTGTTCGCTGGACGAGTGAACGTGCTCGGCTTCGGTGATGAATTTCATCTGGTCGTCGCAATCGACGTAGCGGTTGATCAGCGATAGTTCGAACGGCTTCAGATTGTTGCCGTAGACGATCAGCAGTTTGTGCTCGTCAAACTGCACTTCATGCGGGGCCGACGGATTGAGCACGGCGATTCCGCTGCAACCGTCGTTCACCAGCAAGTCCTCGTAGTCGTACAAGATGCTCTTGAGAACCGGCAGATCGATGTGCTCGCGGTACAGGTCGGTGTGGCCGCGGCGATCTCGGTGGTGGCTGGTTTCCAGCACGACATCCACTTCCGGGCCGAGCGGGTCGAGCAAATCCATGAAGACTTCAAATACGTTCTCGGCACTCGCGGAAGCCATCAGCACCGGCACGCTGGTCTTGCTTTCTTCGTCGCGGTACACATCGTGCCGGAATCCCTGCTTCGGCACAACCTGCAGATCGTACGAAGGCCGCACGGCGCCAGTGAGCAAGAACCGGCCGTACTTCGTCACTCCCAGATGGGCCTCCAGCTCTTCTTCGCTCAAGCGCTCGAAGCTGCTGGGTGCAGACGATTGGGCCTCCTCGCGAAAGGCGTTGCGGAAGAATTTTTTCAGGAAACCCATTCGGCGACCTCAAATCCGGTTGAACTTCTGGCTGCTGATTCGGGTGGTTGTCGTTTGGCGGGCCGGAGTCAATCGACCCTAGTCCGTCGGCGCGGCGAACCCCAGCGGCGCCCAGCCGGTCTTGCCTTAAACAACCTTTCATGGCCGCAATCCCTCGCGGAACACCACAAACCTAGGTCACGTTGCGCGCCGTAACTGGCTTATCTGCACCCCGGTTTGAGCTGAAAAACGATCTCAACCTGCCGCAGAAACCGCACAACCGGCCCCTTGGACCCTGCGAGCCGGGGCTCGCAAGCAGACGGAGGGTGGCTTCCCCGTCTGTGCTCTCATATTGGGCGCGCAGGATGCCAGTCCGGCGCCGTTTTTCGGACCTACAGCTACTCTACCAGCGCCCACTGACGCCACGCCTAAGACGGCGCCATGCTTCGTGGACGTTTCGGTGGGAAGATGCAGGGTTGAATCAGTCACGAAAAGTCTGCTGCCGCTAAACTCTTCGCAGGCCTGATACCGAGTACCATCTGCCAAGGCGAAGCGCGAGGCATTTCCCTGCCACGATCCCCGCTGGACTCCACGAGCCGAACGACGTCCTCCACGGGCCGGGGCCTGTCTCTTTCTCCCGGCGAATTCGCGCGAGGTGCATCGTCCTGTCAGGAGGTTGTCCAACGTGGTTCCCGAGAAAATGTGCCCGTCCCCCTCTCTTCGTGATCGGTTACGTCAGATCTACTAATGTGTTGCCGCGGGGGGGTATAATCCGGCAGAGATTTTCACAAGGGAGAGAATGGTAATGACGTCAACAACCCATCGTCGCGCGCGCCTTTTGGCAATTGCGTGCCTGCTGGGGATTGGTTCGCTGGCCTTGGTCGGTTGTCAACCGGCGGAAAATCCCGGCACGGCGGTCAGGAACGATGTCGCAACGGCGGCCGCGCAAGCGGCGGAAACAACCGTTTTCGGTGACTTCTGGGACGTGATGTTCATCCAGGGAAACCGGGTGGGTTACACCCACACAAGTGTGCAGCCCCATCACGACGGCGGCCGCGAGCTGATCAAGCTCGTTAGTGAAAGCAAACTGTCGATCACGCGTTTCGGTGAAAAGAACGAACAGACTCTTCAGCTCACCTCGATCGAAACACCCTCGGGAACACTCGTCGGCTTTGCCACCAAGGCGGCCTTCGGTCCAACGCCCGTGGATACGCGGGGCACGCTCGATGCTTCCCAACACAGTCTCATGCTTGTTACCGCGACCGGCGGCAAGCGGTGGACCGCCAGGCTGCCCTGGCCCAAGAATGGTCGCGGTTTTTTCGGCAGCGAGCAATCGCTACGTGCGCAGCCCATCGCGCAGGGAGAGCATCGCTCTTTCCCAATGCTGGTGCCGATGATCAATCAGGTGGCGACCATCGATATGGTTGCGCGCGGCAAGGAAGGGACCCGGCTTTTCGATGGACAATCGCAACATCTGATGCGCGTCGATTGCCTAACTTCGCTTCCCGACGGTAACAAGATCCGGTCGACGGTCTGGACCAACGATGCCGGCGAAGTGATGAAGACGCGCGCCGAAGCGATGCAGCAGGAAACGTTTCGAACCAGCAAGGAATTGGCACTGGCCGAGATGCCGGCAGGAAAATTCGACCTGGGAATCGACTCGATGATTCCCGTTTCTCATCGCATGGATCACCCGCACCTCACGCGGCGCGTGCGGTACGAAGTGCATTTTCAGGGGGGTGTTCCGCAGCAGGTCTTCGCGAATTGCCCCAGCCAAACGGTCCGTCGCATAGGACCGGAAACTTCCGAAATCACCGTGACCGCCATTCGACCTGACGCTCCCGCGCACACGCCCCCGGGCGTAGTTGCCCCAGCCGAGGGGGACCGATCGCCCAATTCGCTCGTGCAGAGCGACGATGAGCGAATCGTCCGCCTGGCCGCGCAAGCGGCTTTGCCTTCCACCGACCCCTGGCCAACGGCAGTCGCGCTGGAAAAGTTTGTTCACGAGATCGTCCAAGAGAAAAACTTTTCGCAAGCGTTCGCCTCGGCCGCGGAAGTGGCCGAGTCGAAAGAAGGAGACTGCACCGAACACGCCGTCCTCTTGGCCGCGTTGCTCCGGGCCCGCGGCATAGCGTCGCGATTGGTGATTGGGTTGGTGTATATCGAACCAGGCCAGTCGTTTGGTTTTCACATGTGGACCGAGGCGTTTATCGTCGATCGCTGGATACCGTTGGATGCCACGTTGGCCCAGGGCGGGATCGGCGGAGCGCACTTGAAGTTGCTCGATACCAACCTGGAAGGCGCCAGTCCCTACAGCAGTTTTTTGCCGGTGGCGCAGGTCCTCGGAAGGCTGAAGATTTCCGTGCTCGAGGCACAGTGATCTTTGCGCGGTTCAGCGGTGCGGTTGCGAGGTCGAGTAAACCACTTCGGCGAAATCTGCGTCGCGGAGGCTGACGAGGCGAATCCGGCCGATGCTCTTGGCACACACCGGAAAATGAGCGTCGACGTAGCCGGCGTCGGCATATCCTCTCAGAGACCCGGCACGCTGCGGCAGGGCCGACTTGAGCAGAACCAGCTCGTCCGCACCGAGCAGCACGGCCGCCCGGGCGGCGATCGAATCGGCGGTGACGTCCCAACTTGCCGGCAACGGCCGGGCACTGCGCTGCGCATCGAGCTCGATCAACTTGGGCAGATCCAGAATCACGAGCGACGAGCGATTTTCCCGTTCGATCGCATGCGGCGGCAACGGGCCGCGGGCTTCCGGCAGAACCATTGACAGAATCCTGGCGGTCACTGCCAGCACATCGATGCAGAGCTTATGAGAAGCGGCCTCCCCGAGGGCGTGGTTACGATCCAGAACGCGTATCACGTCGGCCAACCCACCCCCCCCGGTAAGGATCGCATGACATGCCGGTGTCTGCCGCGCAAGCCATGCGCGAAGCTGCGCTGGAAACTCGGGCCAGTCGAGCAGACTGCCGCCGAGCTTGACGACGCGCAAGCCTCCTTTTTGAACGGTGGCGCTCATTTCGGCCCCTCCTGGGCGAGCACCGCCAGTGCGTGGGCCGCCGCGCAGCGGGATAATTCCATCCCTAGCTCCTTGCCCAGCGAAATAATCCGCGCCATCAGACCGAGCGAATCGATCGCCCTGCGGGCCAGAAACTCGCCGCGTCCTGACAGCACGATCGTGGAGGGGGACTGAGGCATCCGCTCCAGCACATGCTTGAGTGCCGAAACGATCCGCGAGAGCTGCTTTTCGCTCGCCGCGATGGCCATGGCGCGCGCGTCGGCTTCGTTGAAGGTGTCGCGGTCGGCGCAGATCGAACGCGCCAGACGACCGCGCGAGCCTTCCTTGGTGGCGGGCCTGCGATCGGCCGTGTGCAGGTTCGCCGGTTCCTCGGGCAAATCCCCGAGTGTCAGGTACACGTCAAGCGTCGTCGCAAAAACTTCCGCCGCCGTCGGGCAATTTCGCCCGCGAAAGGGGGCGGCATTCAGCAGCGCGCAAAGTGGCGTGCGCTCGACGCCGCTATAAACCAGTTCGCCGTTGAGCAGCCGATTTGTGTCGGTGCGTCCGATCGTGGTCGGCGTGCCATCGGACAAGGGAATGATGTCGGTCGTCGTCGAGCCGATGTCGATCACCATGCCGGCCCCTTGCGGTGCGTACCGGCCAGCAAACCTGGCCAGCGCGTGCCAATTCGACGCCGCGGCAAGCAATGGCTGCCGACGGGCAATGGCCATGGCCACCAACATCCCGCTCGTCAGGTAAATGCGAGTGTGCCGCCGATCGGCTGCTTCCTCGATGGCGTTGAGGATCTCATGCACGCCCTCGGTCTTGGTGTCAAAACAATCGGCGAGCTCCCCTGTCATCGTGGCTGCGATGTGATCCACCTTGGGCACCTGCGCGATCAAATTCCGCAGGGCCTCGGCCAACTCGTCCTGCTGTTGCCAAAGCGGAAACGCCTCACTGATGGCGAAACCATGGCCGTCGGCAGCCTTCAGGTTAGCGCCTCCAACGTCAAGAGCAAGCCATTTCATGGGAACGCGGAACCTGGAACTCGGAACGCGGATGGCTGGCAGCCTGAAAAACCGCTGGCCTGGAAAGCCACACCTACCACACGCGGCCGCTCGCATCGAATTGTACCTCGCGGTCGTCGAAAACGATACCTGCATCGCAACCTTCGGCAATACGCAGCATCGCTTCTGCGAGGTTCGAGCGGGCAACGGCGCGCAGACCGACGTAGGAGGTCGTCAACCGCGAATTGATTTCGATGACCACGTCAGCACTGCCGTCCAACGCGCTGCCAAGCACTAAATCAACGCCCAGGTACCCTCGCACAGGGCCCAAGGCAGCAAGTGCCTGCCTGGCAAGTCCCGTAGCGCGCGCTGCGCACGGCGGAGAGAGCGGAAGCGAGCCGCCGAGGTAGGTAAACCGCCCATCCTCGCTCAGCCGTTGCCGGCAGGGAATCAGCGGTCTGTTTCCGGCAGGGCCGCACAGAAAAGCCACGCTGGCGGGCTCGCCCTCACAGAAGACTTCCAGCCGGCTTGGCTCGTTGATCGCGCCCACGTCGGTCTCCGACCGCACCAACCGTACCCCCAGCGAACCCGCGCCGCCACGCGGCTTGAGCACAGCGGGATAAGTGAATGCGATCGGAAGCGATGCATGCGGCTCGAGCGGCAGCCCACGCGGCACAGGAATATTTCGCTGCGCAAGGTATTCGGCCGTCAGATGCTTATCGCTTGTCAATCGAATCGTCGCGAGGCCCGGGCCAAGCAATCTGCCGCTCAGCTTTTCAACGATTGCAATGCGCTGTGCCAGAAACCCGGAAAACTCCGGAGCAATGACGATCGTCCAGTCCGAATCGGTTGCCAACTGCTTGAACGCCGCAAGTTCTTCGAAGCGCGACGTGACCGAGACAGTGCGGACGGTACCGGAAGGCGGGTGGTCAAAGCGGTGGTCCCGCAGCAGGACGACATCCGTGTGACCAAGGGCCGCAAGATCCGCGCCGATCGCGGAGGCCATCGCCATGCCCTCGCGGACCAGAGACTCGGGCGGAACGCCCTCGCCCCAGGAGTACCAGCCGCCGCCGGTCACGAATTCGTAGACGAAGATGCGCATCACAGGGCGTTCGCGGGGGCCAGATTGCATGAGACGCAAACCGCCGTCTCAGAAAACGGAAAAGCCCAAGAGGTTACCCCCTGGGCTTGATTGGACCCGGAACCGACTGCCGACACCAGGGTAGCGTGACCGATTCAGGCGATCTGCCGTCGCGCACGCAACTTTCTCAGTTGAGAGGAGGCGCTACGGCCGCTGTGATTTCGATGCTGTCCAGGCTTGCGGCCGTGTTGGTCTCCGTGCCGGAATTCGCTGCGAATTGCACTCGTACCCACATCGGCTCTTTGCTGAATCTTGAAGCCGTCTCGTACCCAGTCCCCCTCTGCGCCACCAGGACATGATTCTGGTTCTTCGGATCCGATTTCTCTGGCTCGGACCAGGTCTCTCCGTCAGTGGAAGATGCGACGCTCGCTGATCCACCCAGGCTAGTGTGGGCGAACACATTGGCTTTAAGCGACAGGTTGGTCACGGGGCGCGTGGGTTCAATTCGGAACGTGATCGCGGCTCCAACGACTCGACCAGATGCCCCCGCCACGCCTATGCCCGATTGCAGGTTCAAGGCCGAATCGTCCAGGATACAGGTCATCTTGAAGTAACGGTCTCCCACACCCAGAGAGACGGGGTGCTCTCCAGGCTTTAGCGGAACGTCGCGCAGGTAGGCGCGCAGGAAAATCTGCTTTCGGCCCCGCTCGTCCAGGTCGAACGATACTCCCTGAGGACGGTCGCTGCCGTGGGCCCAATCGAATAGTCTCTGGTTCAGAGTGCGGAAGCCCAAGGCAGTATCGGGAAGTTGGCGGTTGTTTTCAGCCAGCGATTCGAGGTACCTGAACTAATCACGAACGAGGGGATTGACCGCGTGCCAGCCCCAGCGGATTTGCTCAATGACCTTGCCGTCCCGGCGAATTTCGTTCTGCGTGCAGAAGTGCGCCACCGGAACGTTGTAGCTGCGGCAGACCTCCAACTGGTCGTCGAAAATACTCCGACCTCCTTCGTCCCAGGACTTCGCACCACAGTAGTCCGGCCAGTCCGGCGAGGACCAGACGGTGTGGATCACCGGCTTGCCGGTTTCAAGCGTTCGGACCAGCTTCTTCTCGAAAGCTTCCCGGGGCTGGCCGTACAGGTCGATAATCCAGCCGTCGGCGGGGAGCGCTACCCAGGCTGAGGTGGCCCGCACGTCAGGAACTTCCATGGGTGTCCACCACTGGTAGACGGGCAAGGCAGGCCATCGCTGTTTGGACCGCTGGTACAACTCCGTCAGAGCTTGAGTCCAGCCAGCCGTTCCAGAACACCTGTTCCTCGCCCAGGACGATGGCGTAGAGCCAGTCCGGGTCGAGACCCTTAAGCAGGTCCACCAGTCGCCGTTCCAATTCGTCCACCTTCGGACTCGGGTCCATTCGCCCGATATCCATGCGAAGGATCACCTTCTTGCCATTGGCCGCCATCTGCTCGATGAGTTGGGCCTGTTCGGGTGACACCGGACCGTTGAATTGGACTACGTAGAACGACCAGGGCGACTCGGAACCGGCGGCGCGTTCCGCGGACAGCTGGTTGGTCACCCCATCGTCTTCCGGCTTGTGACTCATCCAAAAATTCAAGTTGCAGTACAGGCCACTGTCCCGATACGTCAACCGCGCGCGGTCCGCTTTGACCGCCGGCGCGGCGGCGACAACTCCCGCCAGCATGGCCAGGGCCATCCCCTCCATGATCACCGTCTCCTTGATGCGATTCATAATAACCTCTCGTCCGGTAACGTCCCGATGGTGTTTCAGTAAGAAACGTTCAATGGGCGTGGTATCAATAATTGGCGGTGCAACAGGTGCGGTGATACGATGGTAAGTTCAATCGCTGCACATAACAAGTGACCGCTGCAATTTGGGCGATGAAAGCCCAGGAGCGGCCGTCCCCGGGGCTCGGCGAGACCGTATCGTCTGTTTCTTGACATGGGTTGTGGACCTATCAGAATGAGGACATCCGAGTTATCCGCTAGCGAACCCCTGCAGGGACTTTGCCATGGTTGCATCACGCAGATCACTGAAAGTCGTCAGGCTGCTCATAGGGGCGTCGTTGATTTTGTCGGCAACACTGGGCCATGCACAGCCCATTGTCGTGGGAGATGTTACGTACAGCCCCATGAAAACGATGGGCACGGTGGGAGCCGTGGGGCCGGGTTGGATCCAATTGAAGGGGGTCCACACGATTCAAATCGTGGTTTCCGATCAACAGCTTGTGGAACTGAAGAAATCGACGTTCAAACTCGGCGACCCCCCCATCAAGACGGAGATTACCGTCAATGGCAAGGCCGATCGCAGCTTTCTCGCAAAGGACCAATTTGTGACCTTCAGCGCGGAGCTGAAGAACAACAAGGTGGTCGACGAGGTAAAGGAGTTGACGCTCTTTACGCCGAGCCCTACCCATTCGCTGGGCATCACGAACATGTCGGGGCTCGTGAGCGATAACGCCAAAACGCCGCCGATTGGCACGAACCTGATTTCTGGGCAGATCGTCTCGTCGAGCAAAGGACAGCTCATGGTGGCTGTTCCCAACGAGACGGGGCGAGGCAGCATGAAGCTGATCGTTGCTATTGCCGAGTCAGCTAAAGTTGATGTCCGACTGGGCGACCTTAGTTTGGTTCAGCCCGGCGATACCGTTTCGGTTCAAGGCTACGTCGGCGCCAGGAACGGTCAGCCGCCGTCAAACACCATGCTGGCCGAGGTCTTGGAAGTGACGCTGGCCAAACCGCTGATCAGCAAAACCAAGCGCCGCGAACTTGCGATCGTGGAGGGGTCCAAGAAGAAGGCTTCATCTCGTACGCCCAAGGAGGAACAAAACAGTACGCCACTGGCGCCGAAACCGGGCAATGAAGAACCCCCCGGCGGCCTCAGGGATCCTTCAATGCCCGAGAAACCACAGGCGAGCCCCGCAGCAACGGCAATTGAGGGATCGCGGGTGGAGGACATGGAAAAGAGCGATGAGGATGAGGACCCGGCGGAAGCACTCCTCGTCCGAGACACATTTGTCGTGGACGGCAACCATGCGGCCCAGAAGTAGCCGGCGGAGAGCGCGCCGCCACTAGAAATCCAGCGGCGGCGCCTCATCGCGATCGCGTGGCCGCAGCTTGTCGATCAGTTGCTGATTGGGGTTGGGTAATGATTCGGCGATTGTGCGGGCAGTCGATCCCGATTTGCTGCGAAACCCAATTTGAGCGCCTGCCTTGAGCATGGCATCAACAATCTCCAGACTTCCCCCGCGGGCCGCGTACATCAGCGGAGTTTGGCCGACGGCGTCGAGCGCGGCTTTCACGTCGGCCCCTTTTTCGATCAAGGCGGTTGCGGTGTCGACGTGACCCTGCCACGCGGCTACCATCAACGGCGTTACGCCCTCCTGATTGGCAGCGTCGACAGGAGCCTCATGCTCCAAAAGCAACAGGGCCACCTCGGTGTGGCCTTGGCGCGCGGCGACGTGCAGTGGCGTCGTGCCACCCCCCTTGCGATCTTTGCCCGACGTCGCCAGTTTCGGGTCAGCACCGGCTTCGATGAGTTGCAGCACAAGCTTCGCGTCGCCATGCTGAACGGCCGACATCAGCGGCGTTTCTCCAGCGGCATCGCGCGTGTTGACTTCCGCTTTTGCAGCCAAGAGAACATGCACCAGCGGAAGATCTTTCCCCATGACCGCCAGCCGCAGAGGTGTGCGACGGTTGAGATCGGTTTGTTCCAGATTGGCACCCTCGGCGAGCAACTTGTCGGCCTCGGCGGCACTCCCTCCGTCCGCGCACAGTTCCAACAGCCGTTGCGAGGGATTCGCGATTGGCAATGCAGTCTCCTTGGTTGCTCGAGCAGTCTTCGCTGTATCTTCCTGGAGGACGGTTTTCGCGATCGCCGCGGACTTCGCCGGCTCAAACGACGCCACATCGTCGTTGGGCTGCCGCATCGACTCGGAGTCGCCCGGCTTGTTGATGGCAGCTTGTTCATCGGCGCTCTTGGCTACGACTGCCAGGATTGGATCTCGCTCTTCGGTTTTTGTTGCTTGCGTGTATGAGTTCTGGTCGCTTGATGGATCACTGCGCATGAGGACCCATGCGCCGACAACGATCAATAGCACGGCCAGCGCCGTCATCGCGCCAAGCATGACCAAACTCTGCCTGCTTTTCTCCTTCGTCTTGCCGTGTTTGTCCTGCGTAGCGTGAGCGGAAAACAAATCTTGCACCGTGGATGGCTCGTCGAGGGATCCCAAGAAGTCCTCGATACCGTCGGGCAGCGGTGCTGGGACTGGGGGACCCGTTGCCTTGGATCGGGAGGAGGGTGTTGGCGGAGCACCTGAAGCCCGGGTCGCGTTCACGCTCTTGACCGGCCGTGTCGCCACGGCTGGTGTCGGCGCGGGCGGAGCGGGCGCTGGCGGCGTTTGGGCGCGCGGCATTGGCGCGGGCGGTGCCGGCGTGGGTCCGGCGAGCATCTCGTCCAACTCGGCGGATTGTGAAGCCTGCAATGGCCTGAATCCCTTCGGCCGATTTCCCGAATGCCCAATAACGCTCGTTTCCGCCTCGAAGTCGAAGGCATCGTCTACGGTCGACGATCGCGGTTCTCGGAAAGGCAACTGGCCAATGTCCGGCGGCGAAGGTATTGGCGGCGCCGCCGGGGCACGCGGGGGTGGCGTGGTGCGCCGATCCACCTTGCCTCCGGCCCGAGCCGCCGGATTTCTTGTGACGCCCGCCGAATGGCGCGGGGCGGCCGCTTGTTGGGCCTTCAAGTTGGCGTCGTAGGCGGCCCGCTGTTCGGGGTCCAGCAAGCACAATCTTGCCGCCGCAATCTCGAAGACCACACGGCGCGCCGCAGGCGCGTGCGGTCCATGCGCATTTTGCTCGCAAAACGCGATCAGCCTGCTGGCCGCCGCCTCGATCACATCTTCGTCCGTCTCGAACCGCTCGAGTCCCAGTAAGCGATAGTGATGGGGAGGCTGATCACGCGGAGGAATCCCCAGCCACTTGTGATACGGGTCGAAATCGCCAGTGAATCCCGCCATCATGACAAGCCCGAATGCCGGATAAATCGCAAACTTCAGTGTAGCGAGACCAGGTACCGTATTGCAATGTTTTGGCAAACTGCTGTTGGTCAGCCCGCACGGGTTTTCTAAACTACCGCCGACCAAGAGCTTTAGGAGCCATCGATTATCGGTTCCCACGCACCATCCGCCGGGAGACATTGGCTTGCGATCCTGCTCGTCGGAGCGCTACTGTTTTTCAGCAATCTTGGGGGGACCCGTCTGTGGGACGTGGATGAAGCGATTTTCTCGCGGACCGCCGTGGAAATGATGGACCGCCATGACTGGGTGACACCCTACTTCAATGGCCGGCTGTTCGGCCATAAACCGCCCCTGATGTACTGGTGCCAGATTGCCGCGTACCACCTGCTCGGCACCACCGAGTTCGCAGCCCGCTTCTTTTCAGCGGTATTCGGCATCGGCACGATGCTGCTGACCTATGAGTTGGGGCGGTTTCTGTTCAATCGGCGTGTCGGGCTGTGGGCCGCGATTGTGCTGGGTAGCTGCGTTAATTTCGCGCTGATTGCCCGTGCCGCGACGCCGGATGTCCATCTGACGTTTTTCTGCAGCCTGGCGATGCTGGTGCTGGTGCGAGGGAGGCCGCGGCACGTTGGAATGGCAGGGGAGCAGGAACCTGGGATGCGAGAGCTCTTCCCATCTTCTGCGGGCCCCACCACTCCACCGCCGAGTTGGCAGCCTGCGCTGCCTCTGCGTTGGGGCGTTTACGCGATTGCCTATGCGGCTCTTGGATTGGCGGTGCTGGTGAAGGGGCCGATTGTCGGTGGAATCGTGCCGATCGCCGTTTGGGGAATGTTCTTGTTGATCGAGCAACGGCGGCGCGGTCTACCCCAAGAGTCCTCGTTGCCGCAAAGCCGATGGCGGCAGGCAATCGCTTGGTTTTCTCCACGGTATTTCTTCAAGACCGCCTGGCGAATGCGGCCGATCACCGCCACGGCAATGATTTTGCTCGTCGCGGGGCCGTGGTACGCCTGGGTTGGAATTCGCACGAATGGCGAATTCCTGCGCGAGTTTTTTCTGGTCCACAACTTCGGCCGCGCAGCCCAGGCGATGGATAGCCACAGCGGACCGATCTATTACTATTTGATCGCGGTCTGCATCGGCACGTTCCCTTGGTGCGTACTGCTGGGGCCGACAATCGGAAATCTGGTGCGGGCCATTCGCCTGCACGATCCCCAACGGTCGGCGTACGTTCTACTTGCCTGTTGGGCCGGCGTATGGATTGGCATCCTGTCGTTGGCAGGTACGAAGCTGCCCAGCTATATCATCCCGTGTTATCCGGCGATTGCGATTTTGTTCGCGTCGCACATCGATCGCTGGTTCAACGCGGTTGAACCCAAGAAGTGCCAACACTGGCTGCGCGCAGCGTGGGGAACAATTGCCGCGGCCGGCGTGGGGATCCTGGTTGCCGTCCCCGTGATCACGCGAATCTATCTGAGCGGCGAATGGACCCCGGCGCTCGTCGGCACTATTCCCATCGCCGGCGCGTTTGCCGGGTTGTGGCTCTCGGAACGGGGCGACGCAAGGCGGTCGCTGGTTACGCTGGCGATCGTGGGCGTGGCATTCTGCGTCGGACTGCTGGGCTTCGCGGTGCTGCCGATCAATGCGCATCAGAATAGCCTCATGTTCACCGAGTTCGCGCGTCAGCACTCGGCAGGCCAACCACACATCGCGTCGCACAATTACTTGCCGCCGAGCCTGGTCTATTACCATCATGGTCCTATCCAGCGAGCCGGCACGTCCGAGGAAATCTCTCAATTCTTCGCGGCGAACCCGCGCGATGCTTTTCTGATCACGACCGACAGGTGCTACAAAGGGCTGTCAGGCAACTTGCCAGCGGACGTGATTGTACTCAAGCGCGATCGCCGGTTTCTTCGCTCCGGTGAAGTGGTACTGCTTGGCCGCCCGTCGCCGATGGAGACCGCCAAGCGCGCGGCCGCGCGGGAGCTTGAATAGTCCTGGGAGGGTCACCGTTCACGGGCCGGGGACTGGCTCATTTTCCCGGCGAGTTCGTGAGAGGTGCATCGTCCTGTCAGGAGGTTCTCCAGCGTGGCGCCCTGGAAATGTGCCTGACCTTCTTTGTTGGCCCTTGAACGGTTACCTGGGACGGATGCCGTTAGGCCGCATTTACTCCAGGTCCTTAATCGTCGTAATCGTGTGCGCAATAGTGACGCCGTTTTCTATCGTGGTGACGCTTTCGGTGGTGCGCCAGCATTTGAGGATTTCCAGCAGCGTGCGGACCTGGGTTAGGATCTCGGCGATTTCGGCGGGGTCTTCTTTGGCTTCCACGCCGGCGGCGCCGGAGGCGTTCTGGCGGATCGCAAATTCGATCCAGGGCGTGGATGCATCCACAAGCGCCGGCCAATTGAAATAGACCAGCGTCGCGCATGGCCTGGCGGCAGCGCTGCCGATGAGACCTTGGCTTGCCAAGGGTGCGTCCGCCAAAATCCTGGCGGCCAATCGTGGAGAGGTAGCGAACACCGCGACCGTTTCGCCCACGCCGCCACTGGGGGCGATTTGCGGGTCAAGGCCGGCTGCGGCAGGCAGCCGGTAGTGGTAGACTGTGCCCCCTTGGGTGGTTTCACTTTCGGGGTCGGGCACCTGGTAGTTGGCGGGTATCGCGCTGGGATCATTTTCGCGGATTGCTTTTACCAGATCGTCGGCGATGGCTTTGTATTCACCCATCGCTTGCTTGAAGAGCTTTGGGTCGCTGATGCCCATCACGATCGCTAACTCGGCCATCGGCAACGCATGGGCGCTGACCGGCATTTCCTTGTGCCACTGCTTGCTCGCGATCTGCGCGTCGAGGACCAAGGCGGTCTGGCCATCTTTCAGCGCAGGCATGAGCAGCTCGCGGGTGGTCTTGTCGGCACGGGCCGAAAGCGGCTTGACGATCTTGATGGCTTGGGTCGCCTTTTCGCGATCGTCGTGGCCCATCTGCGGCAGGGCGAACTCTTCGAAATAGCTGAAGCCCACTTTCGCCCATTTAACGAGCGTGTCGTACGCATGCGGATCGTACTTTGACCGCGAGACAACGGCCAACACAGGGCTGCCGCCCAAGTGGCTGGCCAGCGGCAGCGGCTGACGGCCGTCGAGCATCAATTGCTGCGTCCAGTTGTAGGTGTAGCCCTCGAAGCCTGTCGGTGTCATGAAGCTAAAGCCCAGGACCGCGCCCGGCTGGGGGACGAATTGCTTCAGGTCATCGCCCAACTTCCCGATGTCGACGGCGAGGCGATCCTTCAGTTTCTGATCCTCCACGCCGGAAGCGTCCAGGAGACCGCCGACTTGCTCGACGATGTGATCGATGTCGGTCGGATTCATTCGGACGCGATTGGCGAAGGCCTCGCTCACGTAAGCTACGCTCGCCAGCGGGCGATCGCGGAACCTGGCCAGCGGAGCCAATTCTTTTGCGTCGGCCAAGACGGGTCCTTGGCCCAGTTTGGCCAGACGGTCGGTCGACTCGTCAAGGGACAACATCAGATAGTTGTCGCGCACACCCAGCGCGATCACGAGCGTGAGCTTTTCCAGAGCCCCCCTCAGCTCTTTGAACTCGCCTTCCGCCTGCTCAAAGTCGCCCCATGGCACCTGGTCCCAAGGGACAAGACCGCCGTCAAGCCTGAGCGTGAGGTATTCCACGTCGCCGACTTTTTCTCGCTTAAAGCGATCGGGGATGGGCGATTGCTGCAAGGCCATGCGAGTCAGCACTTCCAGCCGCTTGAGCTGTGTCTGGGCAGCCTGCTGGTCAACCAGCTTGAAGGCCACCACCAGGTCGGGCGTCTTCAGCAGTTCTTTGTGCTCTTGGAGCGCCTTGAGAATCGCGCGTGCACGGTCCTTATACCCGCCTTGCCCGTCGTCTTCCTGCACCGCTCGCACCGCCGCCAGCGTTGCTTGCTGCTGCGCGGAGTTGATGAGCTGGAAGAGCTCCATGCAGTCGGCCGTTTTTGGACCACCGTAGGCAACGATCTCGCTTGAAAACATGTCGCCGAGCATCTGCAAGAGTTGCTGAGTCTCGGGCAACTCCAGAAGCTGTAGTGCCATCGCCGCTGGACCACCCGGGTTGTTAATTTGTGCCTCGGCCAATTGCCAGACCATGGCCACCGAGGGAATCGAGCGGAACTTTTGCCAGGCGTTGCTTGCGGCAACGATGTCGAATTGCTGCTTGAGCCGCATGCTGGTCGAGTAGAACGCGGCATCGGCCGGGACCCAGTCGAGCGAGTTGCCGTACTTCTCTGCGGCGGCTGCGGGAGCGACAAAGCAAACAGCTACCAGACCGACGAGTGCCCAGCGCCGAGGGCGCAGGGTCGACAGGCCCTGGGACGAATTTCGGGCAACGGTGAAAGCGAGGAAGGACGACATGCAAACACCTTTGGGGGTAGGGAGGCGGAGCCGCCGAGTGAGCGAATCTATTCTAGGAATCGAAATCCCGCCGCGATAGGGTACGAGCAATGCAAGGTGTGCCCCGAAAAGCGGTGTATCGTTTCAAGATTTCCACGGCTCCAGCCCGTGCCGGGCTGTCAATGATTATCCTGATGAATCACTCCGCCCTGGCCGGCACAGCCGGCCCTACTCCCCCTCGTGCAGATGAATCACTCCACTCCGCTCTGGCCGGCACAGCCGGCCCTACTCCGCAGACCCCTTGTATTGAATCCTTCGGTCGTCATCATGTTGGCGTGGAAATCAATGGCACCCAGATTGATGATACGTTTGCGGAAGCATTCCGCATGCGCTACGTGCGGTTGATCGTGACCGCTCACGATGAACATTGGCTGGATGCGGCGTTACGCGAGTTTTGCGGCTATAGTTCGTCGATCATTTCGTGCGATTCAGAAATCGGCCCGGCAGAGCGCCTTGCCGCAGAGGCGACCCCAGATGGACGGTCCGGCGTGGCGGTGATGGTCTTTGGATTCTCGGCCGAGCGGCTTGCTGAAGTCGTTCCCAACCGCGCGGGGCAGTGCTTAATGACCTGTCCGACGACGGCCGTGTACGATGGACTGGACGGCGGCGAAGAAAAAATTCCCCTCGGCAAGCACATTCGCTTTTTTGGCGACGGCTTTCAGAAGAGCAAGCAAGTCGGCGGCCGGCGGTTTTGGCGAATTCCGGTGATGGACGGCGAGTTTCTGATTGCCGACACGCTGTTTGTTGAGAAGGGAGTAGGTGGCGGGAACATGATTCTGCAGGCGGTCGATCAGCAGTCGGCGCTCGACGCCGTGC
>SXHT01000112.1 GCA_005773095.1 Planctomycetaceae bacterium | reverse complement strand
GCGCGACCATGGACTCTCTTGCACTTCTTGAAATCGGCAATCTCTGCCCCGCGTTTGTGGTTGCCGACCGCTGCGCCAAGTCGGCTGGGGTCACGATCATCGGGATCGAGAGTACCGACGGCGCTGAGCAATGTATCAAACTGGTCGGCAGTGCCGCCGCCGTGCGTGAGGCAGCCGAACAAGGCGCCGCGCTGGGAAGATCGCTCGGAACCACCGCCTTTTTTTCCGTCCTGCCTCGGCCGCTCGAAGCGGTGAGCAAACTGGCCAGATCCAAACCCGTTCTTAGTCCGCTTTTGGGCGTGTTCGACGCCCGTGTACCTCGGGAGAAACCCATGTCGAATTCAGATGCCCTCGGTTTATTGGAAACTCAAGGACTGGTCGCCGCGCTGCATGCGACCGACGAGATGCTCAAGAGCGCCTCGGTGACGCTGGTGGGAAAAGAAAAAATCGGCGCCGCGTACGTGACGATCATGGTGCGCGGCGACGTGGCCGCCGTTCAAGCCGCGATCGCATCGGGTAAGGCGGCGGTCGAAAGTCTCGGCGGCAAGTTGATCATGGCCGACGTGATCCCGCGCCCGCACCCGGAACTCACGGCGCTGTTGCCGGCTTAGGTAACCGTTCACGGGCCAAGACACGAGGACAGGCACATTTTCCCGGGAACCACGTTGGAAAACCTCCCGAGAGAACGATGCGCCTCTGGCGAATTCGCCGGGAAAATGGGCCAGTCCCCGGACCGTGAACGGTTACCCCACAAGCTCCTGGGCCGTGGTCGAGGAAATAATTGGTGCAGAGAATCACCGTCTCAGCCCTGGCGCGACTTTTCGATCAGTCGAACGGATCCTTGGCGCAGAAGCTCGCCAGCAACGGAAACCGCGAGCGTGTCCCATTCCGTGTCGGCCGACTCTCCCGACGCGACAATCCGCGTTCGGCCGTCGGCCGCCAATACGGTCGCGCGCAGCGACAGCGAGCCGGCGGCATCCACGGTAGCCAGTGCACCGATCGGAGCGAGGCATCCGCCGGCAAGTGCAAAGAGCAACGAGCGCTCGGCCAGAACGGCATGTCTCGTCGCCGGGTGGTCCAGACCGCCGACCACCTCCATGGTAAATCGGTCGGCATCGCGGGTTTCCAGGCCCAGCGCGCCTTGTCCAACGGCTGGAAGCATCATCTCGGGGGAGAAAATTTGCGTGATTTGGTCGGAGAATCCGAGCCGATTCAAACCCGCTTCAGCCAGCACGAGTGCGTCATACCTGCCTTCACGGAGTTTGCCCAGCCGGCTATCGACGTTGCCACGAATGTCGGCCATGCGCAAATCGGGTCGGAAGTAGAGCAGTTGTGCGCGGCGGCGCAGACTACCTGTGCCAATCGTGGCGCCTGGGGGAAGTTCTTCAAGTTTCAATCCCGAACGGCTGACGAGGACGTCGAACGGGCTTTCGCGTTGTGGCACGGCGGCGAGCGTAAGACCCTCGATTGCGTCGGTCGGCAGGTCTTTGAGACTGTGGACGGCCAGATCGATTTGCTTGTCGAGCAGGGCACGTTGCAATTCTTTGGTAAATACGCCGACTGAGCCAGGTCCGCCGATGGGCGCGCCTGGATTGGATTTGGAAATCGGCCCCTGGGTCGTATCGCCATGCGTGGTGATCAGGACAAGCTCGACTTCGTGGCCACGCTCTCGGAGGCGAGCGGCCACCCACTCGGCTTGCCATTGGGCCAAGGCACTGGCACGGGTTCCAAGTCGGATTGTCATGGTGGAGAAGGGTTTGGCGTGCCGGAGTTAGTTTACAGGTGACTCGCTGGGGGGATTGTGGTTTCCCGACGCCTGGCTTCCGACCTCCGATTCCGGCTACTTGCCGCCGACCGTCCGCGCCAAGACCGCGACGTCAACCGATTCTGCGCCGGCCTTGAGAAGAGCCTTGGCTACTTCGTTTGCCGTTGATCCGGTGGTTAGCACGTCGTCGACCAACAGTATCTTGGCGCCAGGCAGATCGCGATGAGGCCGCACGGCAAAGGCGTTGCGGACATTATTTCGTCGCTGGGGCGGCGTCAGTTCTGCCTGGGGACGAGTGGCCCGTGTGCGGACGACCAGGTGTTCGGCAATGGGCAGCCGCAGCCGGTGCGCCACCTCCATTGCCAGGACATCAGCGGACTTGTGGCCGTGCTTGCCCTGGCGCGTCCAGAACGCCGGCGCCGCGATCACGGCGTCGGCGCCAAGCCGGGCGAGTTCCTCGTAGCGAACTTCCGCCAACAGCCGGCCCAGGTGGATTGCAATCGCCACGTTGATGCTTTGCTTGGCGCGCAGAATGGCGGGTTGCAATCCCCCCTCATATTTGCCAAGCCGCACAATCGCGGAGAACCTGAATCGCACGCCGCGACAGCGGCCGCAGCGACCGTCGGGGTTGATCCCTTCGGCAAGATCGGCGCCGCAGAAGCGGCAAGGCGGCGTGGGATCGACAAACGCGCGGCGACATGGGGGGCAAAGCTGAATCGTGTCGTCTGGCGCCTCGATGCCATTGGCGCAGTTCACGCAGGCAGGCGGGAACAGCACATCGGTCGCGGCACAGAGGAGCCGTCGCCACGAAACATCGAGAATGGCCCTGCTGACCGCCGCTAGCTTGCCTGTGTCTGTTGCGAATGCCATCGCGACGCCTCGACCCATCTTGACCGCGCACAAGCGGTTAGCCTATCCTTCGCTCCGGTAGCAAGCAAGCTTCGCTCAGCCGCAAACGGTCGGCGGCATCGTGCCCGCCTGACTTGTGATCTCTGACTCATGACCCCCTGCTCCGATGCGGATCATCGATCGCTACATGCTCCGGCAGTTCATGCAGGTCTTCCTGATCTGTTTCGCGAGCCTGACGGGGCTCTATATTGTAATCGATGGCTTCGGCAATCTGGAGGAGTTCATTGAGTACGCGAAGCTTAAACACGCCAGTGTGCTGGCAGTGATGGGGCAATACTACGCTTATCGGGCGGTGTCATTCTTCGAGGCGACCAGTGGTGTATTGACGTTGATCTCCGCGATGTTCACGGTCACGTGGATTCAGCGGCACAACGAACTGACCGCATTGCAAGCGGCCGGAGTTCCCAAAGGCCGTGTCGTGCGGCCGGTGCTGATCGCGGTCGTCGCAATCGCCGCCTTGAGTGCCGCGAATCGTGAATTGGTAATCCCGCGCTGCCGCGAGCATCTGGCGTACAACGCTCAAGACCTGGGCGGCGCCAGTGCCCGCAAGATGACCTTGATTCGCGACTTGGAAACCGACGTGCTCCTGGACGGCAACTCCACCTACGCCAACAAGCAACGCATCAGCGAGCCGAGATTCGTTTTGCCGACGGCACTCGATCGCTACGGCCGGAAGCTGGTCGCCAAGAATGCATACTACCTTCCGCCCGAAGATGGCAAGCCCGGAGGCTATTTGCTGACCGAAGTCGAGCAGCCGGCGGGGCTGGAAAACGAGAAGTCGCTGACGCTCGGCGGCAAGCCGGTTATTCTGACACCGCATGACGAAACCTGGCTCAAGCCGGACGAATGTTTCGTCGTCAGCGGGGTGAGCTTTGAGCAGCTGGCGGCGGGCGGCACCTGGCGAAAACTCAGCTCCACCTGGGAATTAAAGAAGTCCCTGGAAAATCCCAGTCTAGACTACGGTGAGAATGCGCGTGTGGCCATCCACAGCCGCGTGGTGCAGCCATTGCTCGACGTGACGCTGCTTTTTCTGGGCCTGCCGCTGATTTTGTCTCGCGAGAACCGCAACATGTTCTTGGCCATTGGCCTTTGTGTAGGCGTGGTGGTGATCTTTATGAGCGTAGTGCTGGGTAGCCAGTTCTTGGGCGCCAACTATTTCGACTTCGTCTCGCCGGCCTTTGCCGCGTGGTTGCCGCTGATGATCTTCGTGCCCTGGGCCGCTGCCGTTTCCGATCCGCTGCGAGAATAAGTACAATGCCTCCATGGAAGGCACCAGGTCAATTGAAAAACCGTGGGTCGATGGGCTGACAATCCCTCAGGCGCTGGCCCGAACAGTTGGCGAGCATGGGCACCGCGATGCCCTGGTCTTTCCACAACTCAATCTGCGCTGGAGCTACCGCGATTTTGCCGAACGGGTCGATCGAGCGGCGCGCGGGCTGTTGGCGATCGGCATCCAGCGAGGCGAACACGTGGCCATTTGGGCGACAAACGTGCCTGAATGGGTCGTGCTGCAGTTCGCGACTGCGCGGATCGGCGCGGTGCTGGTGACGATCAATCCGGCTTACCGGCCGTTCGAGCTGAAGTACGTGCTGGAGCAGAGCGACGCGGTGGCACTGGTGCTGGTGCCGCGATTCAAGTCGTCGGATTATTACGCGATGCTGAACGAAGTTTGCCCGGAGCTTGCCGGCGCTATTCCGGGGCAGATTCAATCATCGCATTTTCCAAAACTGCGTTGGGTGCTGGCGATCGACGAGTCCGCCCTTTCCGGCGGCATTACGTTTGATGAGCTCTATGAGCGATGCGACTCCATCTCGCAGGAATCACTCGAAGCGGCTAGCGCCGTGCTGAAACCATCGGATGCGATCAACATTCAATACACATCCGGCACCACGGGCTTCCCGAAAGCCGCCACGCTGAGCCACCGCAACCTGCTCTTGAACGTGTTCTATAGCGGCAGTTGCTTGCGGCTTACGGCGGAGGACCGAATGTGCATTCCGGTGCCGTTTTATCACTGTTTTGGCTGTGTGTTGGGCACGCTGATGGCCGCAACGCACGGGGCGGCGATGATCGTGCCGGCCGAAACGTTCAACCCCACCGCCACGCTCGACGCCATTGAACGCGAGCGAGCCAGCTGTCTGTACGGCGTGCCCACGATGTTTATCGCCGAGTTGCAGGATCCCACATTTTCGGGGCGAGACCTGACCTCGCTGCGCACGGGCACCATGGCCGGCAGTCCTTGTCCGATCGAAGTCATGCGGCAAGTGGTCGATCGGATGGGGGCCAAAGAGGTGACGATCGGCTACGGCCAGACCGAAGCCTCGCCGATTGTGACGCAAACGCGGTTCGACGACCCAATTCATTTGCGTGTCGAGACCGTGGGGCGTCCGATTCCCGGGATCGAAGTCAAGGTGATCGATCCCGCGACCGGCGCCGCGCTCGGTGATAACGAGCAGGGCGAATTGTGCAGCCGCGGCCACGTGGTGATGCTTGGGTACTACAAGAACCCGCAGGCCACCGCCGCCGCGATCGACGCCGACGGCTGGCTGCACTCGGGCGACCTGGCCGTTCGGTTGCCCAATGGCTACTACAAG
>SXHT01000111.1 GCA_005773095.1 Planctomycetaceae bacterium | reverse complement strand
GTGCTGCAGGCACTGGTGCAATTTCCGGCGCTGCGTGCGGCCGGATTCCGCTTCGTCTACGATTGGCAATCGAGCCGCGCGAGCGTGTTGAAGATTGGCAAGTCGATTACCGTTGTGGCCTTTGGCCTCACGATCACGCAGATCAATACGCTGCTCGACAGCCTGATCGCCTGGGTCCTGGCGGCCGCGCCCGATGGCCCCGCACACGTCTCGTGGCTGGGCGGCGTCCCCTTTCCGATGCAAGGCGGCGCGGCTTCGGCAATTTACTATGGCGAGCGATTCTACCAGTTACCCCTGGGGATTCTGGGCTTCGCGATCGCGACGGCCGACTTTCCGTTGCTCAGTCGCCATGCCGCCACAGGCGACCACCGACAACTTGGCGCCGATCTGACCGTGGCTATTCGCGTGGCTCTGTTCACCAGTGTTCCGGCGGGTGCTGGATTGGTGCTGCTCGCCGGGCCCATGGCGCAACTGGTGTATCAGCATGGTTCGTTTAGCGCGGATGACGCCGCTCGCACCGCGCGGATGATCGCCACCTACTCGACGGCCGTCTGGGCCTTCTGCACGACGCCGGTGGTCGTGCGCGGCTTTTATGCCCACGGAGACCAACGGACGCCGATGCGCATCGGTCTGGCGGTCGTGATCGTCAATGTACTGCTTGATTTCAGCCTGGTCTGGCTGCTGGCCGAAGTCGGGCTGGCACTTTCCACGGCCCTGGCTGCCATTCTGCAATGGGCAGTGCTGATGGCGGCATTTCAACGCAAGTATCGGTCGCTTGATTGGTCGGCGCTCGCGCGTTCAACCGTCCAGATTCTCGTCGCCACGGTGGCCATGAGTGTCGCCGTCCTGGCGACTTTGCAAAGATTGCCGCCACGAACCACGTGGTTCTCGCAAGCGTCCGCAATCGTCGCTGCAATTGCCGTGGGAGTCGGCGTTTTTGGGGCTGCCATGGGGATGCTCAAATCGCCCGAGTTGGCCCTGCTGTTTCACCGCCGCAGTCCGGTGGACAGGCCGCGGACGCCATAGATTTTCCCCCTTCCGATCGTTACACTTGCTGAACTAACCCTGGGGGCTCTCCTGTCGGTTGAGCCGGTCGCCTCAACTGCCAACCCCGCTTTGCCTACTGCTCATTGTTTTCGATGCCCACGATCAAGTTCATCAGCGAAAAGAAAGAAATTCAAGTGCCCGAAGGCGCCAATTTGCGCGCCGAAGCATTGCGTGCCGGCGTGCCGTTGTATCAAGGGCCGGACAGGATCTTGAACTGCCACGGCATGGGCAGTTGTGGCACGTGCCGGGTGAATATTGTCAAGGGGATGGAGAACACCAGCCCGCGCGGTCTGAAGGAGCGTTTGCGGATGGCGATCAGCATGGCGTATGTTGGCAACGAGCAAACGATGCGGCTTGCCTGTCAGACGCGGGTGCTGGGCGACGTCGAAGTTCAAACTCGCCCGCCACTGAACCTGTTCGGCGAGAACTTTTTTAGCTAGTGGGTCGAGTGCAGTCGGCGGCAGTCCACGGGCAAAGAGACACAGGTTGGGGACTCCCCGCCGTCCTCTGCCTTCCCCCCTCGGCCCTTCGCCCGCAGCTCGTTGCTTTCGTGAAACAAGTCGTCGCCATCGTCAAGCCGTTCCTAGCCGAGAAGGTGCTCGAAAGCCTGCGCCGAGCACCGCTGGAGGCCTGCAGCGTTCGTGAAGTCAAAGGCTACGGCCGCCAGAAGAGCTACCTCGACCAGTACGGCGAGAGCGAGTATTCGCTGGCCTTCCTGCCCAAGGTTGAGATCACGATGTGGGTGGACGACGCCCGCGTGGAAGAGGTCACTCGCAAGATCGTCGAAGTCGCCCGCACCGGTCGCATGGGGGACGGCAAGATCTTCGTGCTGCCGTGTGCGAAGGACCAGCGAGTGATTGATTTCTGACGATTGCGTCACCTGATAAATCACCGGTCGGCGACACAACATTCGTCCTCGTCACCCTAGAAAACGTTGATCTGAACAGGTCGTTCATGAGGCGAAACGTCAACGCAGCAACCGCTCGAAGTACCTGCGATTCTCGCGCGTGTAGCGCTGGCAGTCGAAGAGCAGCTTTTCGGCGCTGGCGTAGCCCAGCAGGCCCGCCAGCTTCGAAAGTTCGCGCGGGTCGTCGGGCAGGTCGTCCCGGGCGGTGGTGCTCATCAGCCGCAGGCGGGCTTCGATCGTGCGCAGAAAGCGGAAGCTTTCCGAGAGATATTGGCGATCATCGATGCCGAGCACGCCGGCGAGGCTAAGCGCCAATAGAGCGTCGAGCGTGCCGGGCAGACGCAGGCTGGGGTTGGCGTGTCCGTGCTTAAGCTGCAGCATCTGCACCAGGAATTCAATATCCACGAGCCCACCCGTCCCGCGCTTGAGATTGCCGTGCTCAGACGCGTCCTCCAATCGCCTGCGCATTTCGCGAATCGTTTGCACATCCTGGGGCTGAAACTGGGGGCCGAAGGCGCACTCGTGGATCACCACCATCGCGCGCTTTGCGATCTCGGGTGAGCCCTGCACGATGCGGGCTTTGCACAGCGCTTGGCGCTCCCAGAGTTGTGCGCCACCCTCCGCGAAATACCGTTCGAATTCCGGCAGCGAGACCGCCAAGGCGCCGCTCTTGCCGGTTGGCCGCAAGCGCGAGTCGATCTGATAAAGCCGCCCGTTGGGCCCCAGGTACGTCGCCCTCTTAATGATTCGTTGCCCCAACTCGCTGAAAAAGTGCTGGTTGCTGGTGATCGGCTCGCGTTGGCCGCGGCGCGTGGAGCGTGTCGGGCCATCGGCTTCGTAGAGGAAGACAAGGTCCAGGTCGCTGGAATAATTCAACTCCCGGCCACCGAGTTTTCCGAGCGCCACGATGGCCATGTCGGCGGACTTGCCGAATCGCTCGGGTGTGGGCGCCGCCAGCGACGGCCGGGCTGGCGCTTCCTCCCCGGCTGGCGAGCCGACCGTCGGCTGTCCTAAGTTCGCATGCAACTTGTCGCGCTCATGCACCGCGATTTGCCCCAGGCATGCCTGCGCGATGTCCGAAAGCGCCCCCGTGGTGGCTTCAATGAGCTCCTTGCCCAGAATGTCCCGCACGCCTACCCGCAATTGCTGTGTGTTCTTGAAACTATGCAGAATCGGATCGAGATCTTCGGCGCCTTGCGCGAGCTCGGCCAGCGTGGCACTGAGTTCGGCAAGCGTCGGCAGGCGATCCAGCAGCAGACTGTCCATCAGTTCGTCAAGCATGCCGGGATTGCTGATCAGCACGCCCGACAGGTACTGGCTCGACGAGCACAGCTCCACGTACAGTTTGAGCGACGGGGGATTGAAACTGAACAGTTCCCAGAGCACGCCCTTGCCGCCGAGCGACTCGCTGACCTTGCTGAGGTTCACCAGTGTAAAGTCAGGGTCAGGCGTCGCGGCGATTGCCTGCAATAATCGCGGGGCGATGGCCGCCAGAAAATGCCGGCAGCGCCGCGTGCTCAGAAAGCGGATCTTCTCGCGCCCCAGCTCCATCAAATTGGCATACGCCTGATGCACGTCCTGAAAGCGATAGTTGCCTAGCACCTCCGCGATCCGCTGCGGCGCCGGCTCCGGATCGAGCACCAGGTCGCTCTCGGGCTCGGTCTTGGTGTCGTCGCTGAAGGCGTCGTGCAGCAGGTGATCAAGAATCTTGCGGTTGAGTTCCGTCTTCCGTTTGTAATCGGCCCAGAAGGCGTCCAGAGCGCTTGCGCCCGGGGCATCCACAAAGCCCATGCGAATCGCGACTTTGCGAAGCTCCGTCGGCTCGGCGGGCATGCGGTGCATCTGCAAGTCAAACATGATCTGCAGTCGATGTTCGATCTTGCGGAGAAAACCGTAGTTCTCCTCAAGCAGCCTGCGCTCCTGGTGCGTCAAGCAACCGCACGCCTCGAGCTGCACAATCGCGGCAAGCGTGTTGCCGGTGCGCAGCGCGGGCAAGTCGCCGCCGTTGAGAAGCTGCAAAAACTGAATCACGAACTCAATGTCGCGAATGCCGCCGCGGCCGGTCTTGACGTTGTGCTCTTCGCCCCCCTCGCGCTCACTGCGCTGCTCGATGCGCCGCTTCAAGGCCTTGATGCCGGTGATGTCCGCACGGCTCAGGTAGCGGCGGTAGATCCATGGTTCCATCTGGCTGAGGAACTCGCGGCCCAAGGCCAGGTCCCCCGCGCAGGGCCGGGCCTTGACAAAGGCCTGGCGCTCCCAGGTGCGGCCGGCGGTGTCGTAGTAGTGCAAGGCCGCACTCAGGCTGATCACCTTTGGCCCGCTGCTGCCTTCCGGGCGAAGCCGCAGATCGACACGATAAGGCGATCCCAATTCCGTGGTGGTGGTGAGCAGCTTGAGGGCCTCGTGCGCCCAGCGATCACAGAGTTCGGCGGTCTCGTGCTGTCGTGCGGCATCACTTCCCGGCGCCGCATCAAACAGGAACACCAGATCGATATCGCTGGAGTAGTTGAGTTCGACGCCGCCAAGTTTTCCCATCGCCAGGACCGTCAGCCGGGGCGGTTCTTTTGGCAACGGTCGTCGAGTGCTGCCTCGACTTTCGAGCTTGCGCCAGGCAGCTTGAAGTGACGCCTCGACGATTGCGTCCGCCAGGTAGGAGATTTGTCGCGTCACCGTTTCCAGACGCTGGGACCGCACAATGTCGCCGTAGGCAATCCGCAGCGTCTCGCGTCGCTTGAAGCGACGCAGGGCCTTCATCACGGCTGGCTCATCGGGAGCAAGCACCGCCACTTCCGCGCAGAGCTCATTCACCAACAGATCGCGCGCCACCGGTTGCCCTTCGGTGATTCGCAGCAAATCGTAGCTTTCGATGTCCGTGACCAACAGATCGCTCAGATGCTGGCTGCTGGCGAAGATCTGCAGCAGGATCGGCAGCGCCTCGCGGTCCCGCTCAAAGAGCGAACCAGTCGACAAAGGATTACGAGCCGCGGCCACAAAGCGCTCGAGATTATTGAGCGCCCGGTCGGAGTCGCTTGAAGCTGGCAGGTGTTCGGCCAATTGGTCACAAATAGCGGCCAGCAAATCGAGTGTTAAACCGCCGGTGGCCATGCGCACCAGATTATGGTGCGCTCGGTCGGCATCGACGATGCCCAAACGCCGCAGCCATTCGGCCGCCTGATCGCGGTCATCCAGGATTCGGCACAGCGCGTCGATGTGCATGGAAAACATTCAACGGGACGGTCGAATTTCTGACGGTGGGTGGGAGGCGTCCGTTTGGTTCCGTGGTCGGAACAATTAGATCCGTTTAACGTCCCGGTCGAAAGCGCAATGGCGGAAGGAAGGCAGCCTGGCTTGTGCCGCGACGACGTGAGCAGCTCGGCGGCCGCGACCATTGCAACGGTGGCCAGCGACTGCAATTTCTGACGCCGCGACAACCGCGAACCAGCCAGCAATCGATGGTGTCACTTCGTGCCGGGGACGAATCGGCCGATGAAGGTCCACTCCGAGCGCCGACGCGGCGATTCGATCTTGTTCTCGCCTCCCGCTCCCACGATGCGGCCGTCGATCCAGAAAAAACTATCGACCATGGCATCTTCCAGCAAGGGGGTCTGCCGCGTGGTTTGGCCGCTCGCCAGATCAAGTTGCCAAACGGTCTTGGAAAAACTGACCAGCAGCAACTTGTCGTCCAGGTACAAAGGGGTCAACGGAATGGTGGAGATAACCTCAGGCGGCAGAGGATCCCGCTGTCGCCAGCGGTCATCGGCGACCGAGTACTCCAAGACCTCGTCAAACTGGATCGCTTTTTGTTTCGGCGCGTCGCTATCCTGGCCACCGATCAACCAGATGTGCGATTCGTCCGTCGCTGCTGCAAACGACCAACGTTTTGCACCCGGGAATGGGGCACGATCTTTCCACTGGGGATGGGGCGCCGCAGGATCCCATACCGACAGGCGATTGGTCGCCGATACGGAAGTGCAACAGGTCCCCGTCGCGTCCAGCGGTTCGAAACGCTGGACGCCCCCTAACAGGTAAATCGAACCACCGATGCTGCCGGCCCAGGCAAAAAGTCGCGTGTCGGGAAGTTCGCCCGCGGTCTCCCAGATATACCGATCTCCTTTCTTCTCCAAGGTCAGGATCTGGCGATTCTCCTTCTGGCCCGTGTAACCGCCCAGAACATAAAGTCGCTGATTCACAACAGTTGAGGAAGCGTAGCTAAAGGGGATCGGCGAATCGGGTAGGCGTTCCCAACGCTCGGTTATCGGGTCGAAGGCGTGAACACTGGAGGAAAAATGCTTCTTGATCCAGTTCCCTTTCGTTCCTTCCCAATAGCTTCCTCCGGCGATGACGAGCTTGCCGTCGAGCACACCGCTGGCGTAGCCGGCGCGTGGTTCGGGCATCGCGGTTGATTTGCTCCATTGCAACGTGCCGGATTCGGCCAGGGATGCATGCGGCCATGCCGCCGTCCATCCGCAAACCAGCAAACCCAACATACCTGACAGGATCGAAAAATGCACCGCGCGGGTCATGGATGTTAACTCCCCCAACAGAGAACGCAAAAAACCGAGAGAACGACCCCAACACCCCAGCTCAGGCCATGGGCATTGTCATGAGCCGCGCCGCCGCATGCAAGTACCGATCACACAGGTTCTGCCCGAAAACGGTCAACGGAGGAGATCCCGCACTGCACTTTCGGAAAAAACAAGAAACTATCCCAGCACGGACTTCAACCGTCTGCCTTTGGCTGTGGCCGGGGCGCTTTTCAGCGGGTCCCCCACGCCGTCAAGTTCCTGACCAACTGCAACGGCTGCAAGCCGCTGAGCGATTTTTTCGGCGTACTCTTTGGACAGTTCGAAGCCCAAATAATTTCGATTCAGCTTCTTGGCGACGAGCAGCGTCGAACCACTGCCTGCAAACGGATCGAGTACAACCTCATCGGGATTCGAACAGGCGCAGACAATACGGGCCAACAACCGTTCCGGCATTTGGCAACCATGAAAGCCCGCTCGCTCCTTGAATGTGCCGGCGACTCGCGAGAAAAACCACACATCACCGTCGGCTCGGAATCCATCGGGAAGATCTTGCGGCCTCAGTATCCAAGTGTCGTCAGGCAAGCGACCCTTGGGATTCGCCCGCGAATCGGCATACACCAGCTGCCGTGCCGAGGGGACGCGAATCGCCGGGTCGTCGGCATTGAAAGTGAACTTTTCAGGATCCTTGACGAAATGGAAAAGATGCGCATGCGAGCGAGTGAACTTGTTCTTGCAATTCACACCAAAGGTGTAGTACCAGATCACCCAGCTGCGGCAGTGGAAACCAACGTCTTTCTGAGCAATCAGCTTTAATTCAGCAGCAAACTCGTCACCGATTGCCAGCCAGAACGCGCCGTCTGGCTTGAGGGCACGATGCACCCCCGCAAGCCACTTCTTGCTCCATGCAAGATAGTCTTCCGCGGCCCTGCGATCATCGTAGACGTCGTATTCATAGCCGATGTTGAAGGGGGGATCGGCAAACGCTAAATCAACGGTAGCGGGCTGGAGTTTCGCCAGCAACTCAATACAATCCCCTTGATGAATGGCGTTTACAGCAACTTCCATGAAATCGCCTCCTTGCAAACTGGCTGTCGGCCGAGATGCGGCGGACATTCAAGAACACATGTGCACGTCAAATGTTCACGATTAAATGTTCACGTTTGATTGCATTTTCGCTTCATAATACCACCTCCCCCCTCGCTTTCAATCCCTCATGAAATTCGCGATCTGCAACGAGACGTTCCTGGACTGGCCGATTGCGCGCGGCTTCGATTTCGCCGCGAAGTGCGGCTATGCGGGAGTCGAGATCGCGCCCTTTACCATCGATACCGATGCCCGCCGTATTACCACAGCCACTCGCCACGAAGTTCGCCACGCCGCGGACGCCGCGGGACTGGAGATCCTTGGCTTGCACTGGCTGCTGGCGAAAACCGAGGGACTCTATCTCACCAGTCCCGAAACCGCCACGCGCCAACGCACGACCGATTATCTACGTTCCCTGGTGGCGCTTTGCCACGATCTGGGCGGGCATCTGATGATCTTCGGATCGCCGCAGCAACGCGTGCTGCTGCCGGGCGTGACCAACGATCAGGCGATGGGCTACGCCACCGAAATCTTCACGGCGATTGTGCCGGAGCTCGAAGCGGCCGGCGTGACGCTGGCCATCGAGCCCTTGTCGCCCGAGTGGGGACCGTTTCTCAACACCGCGGCCGACGGCGTGCAACTTATCGAAAAGATTGGCTCGCCCAACGTGCGGCTGCACCTGGATTGCATCGCCATGTCAACTGAATCAATTCCGATTCCAACGCTGCTCAAGCAACACCGTCAGCTGCTGGCGCACTTTCATGCGAATGATCCGAACAAGCAGGGCCCGGGAATGGGTTCGCTTGATTTTCATCCGATCTTCGCGGCGCTCGGCGAGATCGACTATCGCGGCTGGGTCTCGGTGGAAGTCTTCGACTACTCGCCGGGTGTGGAGCGACTGACGCGGGAGAGTATTGCCTACATGCGGCGCGTGCTCGAAGACATGGTCGATCGCACGCTGGAATGATCCAACGGTCTAACGCCCTGATGCCAGCGTCGCTTCCCGCCACCCCATCGTCGTCAGCCGTTCGCCGCCTTCAACTCCGCCAAATGCTGCGCCGTACCGACAAGCCGGTCCCAGTGCTCGTGGATGTACTCGGGCGGGCCGCCAATCTGGGCTACCACGAGTGCCACCTCTTCGGTCGGCACCATTTCGATCGCATCCCAAGGGCAGACGGTCAACTCGTAGGGGTTCGACTTCTTGCCGGGAATATGCACGCAGACCTCGCAGCCTACGCAGCGCTCCAAGTCGATCTCACACCAGCTTTGCAAATTATGAAACTGGTCGTATTGCTGCAGCTTGACGATGCAGTCGACCGGGCAGACCTCAAGACACGCCTCGCAGCCGGTGCAGTTGTCAGCATTGATGACGGCCAGTTCCTTGGGGAGCTTCTTGCGGGGACCTTGTTTGGCCATGATGGTGGTTCAGGATTTTCAGCCTGTCATGTTGTATTCCGATGGTCGATCAAGCTGGAAAGCCCGACCCACGGCACTTCGTGAAATCCATCACGATTATAAGATCAGATCGGTCTTTCGCCAAGTTAGCTTGATTTTCAGGTTTAGCCCCCCCCATCTTGAGTCAACATCATCGATGTTGATGGTTGCCGTGTCGCCAGTTTTTCGGCGTGGCAGGCCGCTTCTGGCCAACGTTACGCATCACCGGTTTCGTGCGGCAGAGGCCGGAGAACTATGACCGACCAACAACCTCGAACGGAGCGACTGACCCCAGCCGACCAAACGGCGAGCACGAAATCCGCTGCCTGCGTTCGTCAGGCCCGGCCATGATCTGCGAGAGTCTGTTTCGGTGGCGGCGCAGGCACGCCCTGAAGCATGCCTCTTGCACTGATATCTTCGTCAACGTCTGGCCAATGCACACCTTCACCGCTTGCGATGATCTCGAAGTTGTTCCGCTGCTCTGGCGTAGCGTCAGCAAGGCGCCACGACCAGGCCAGAGGAACGCTCACCGTGCGCCCATCGGCTAGCTGCGCCGCGATGGTATCGTCTGTCACTTCGATTGCCGTGATGCGTGGGTCGTTACTCGCCGCAGTGCTCATCCCATGTCTCCAGAATGTGCTCCAAGGTATCTCTGATGACGGTCCTGATTCGATTGAGCTCCTTCGCTGCAAACCCGTTGTTTCTGCCTAGCGCGATTGGTTTGAGCCAAAATTTGCAGACCTTGCGTTCACGCCGCACGTGTACATGTTTCGGTTCGTTGCAGTCGAAGCTGTAAAAGAAGAACCGGTACGGTCCAGCAATACCGGGAATCGTCGGCATCGATCTCGCCCCAGCCAGTCTTGTAAACGGACGACCCCAAGAATTCTACGACGCAAGGAGCCTGGATGCGATGGACAACCGCGGGACCTAACCTGCCGACTGGCATTCGCCTAATTCACATCATAGTCATTGGTTGCCGCGGTGTCGCCTGTTTTTCGGCGCGACAGGACTATTCTGCCTAGCGCCCTTCGGGACGGCGAGCCAGCACGGCGGCTGGACTGCGGACGCGGCGGTTCAAACCATGGTGCGGATCATTGTCGTTTTCACGTAACCGTTCACGGGCCAGGAGAGGGGGACGGGCACATTTTCCCGGGAACCGCGTTGGACAACCACCCAACCGCACGATGCACCTTGCGCGAATTCGCC
>SXHT01000110.1 GCA_005773095.1 Planctomycetaceae bacterium | reverse complement strand
TGCTCGGCATGTCGGAACTCGTGCTGCGAACTCCGCTGAGCGACCAACAGCGTAACTATATGAGCATCGTGAAGGACTCAGCCAACGCGCTGCTGATGCGTCTCAACGACATTCTCGATCTTTCCAAGATCGAGGCGGGCCGGATGGAACTCGAGCAGATTCCCTTCTCGCTCCACAATGTCGTGGTCGAGGCCGGCCGACTGCTGGCGGTCAACGCGTCACAGAAAAGCCTCGAGTTGATCTGCCGCGTCGCCCCCAGTGTCCCCGACAAGATGCTGGGCGATCCGATTCGGATGCGCCAAATTATCGTCAATCTGCTGGGCAATGCCATCAAGTTCACCTCGCAGGGGGAAGTGTTCGTCGATCTTTGGATTGAGTCAAACGCGCAGCAGCAAACCCTCCTTCATGGCGTCGTGCAAGACACCGGCATCGGGATCGCCCGCGACAAATTAGACACGGTTTTCGAGGCCTTCAAGCAGAGCGACAATTCCACGACACGCAAGTTCGGTGGAACTGGACTGGGGCTCTCCATCTCGGTGCAACTGGTCGAGCTCATGCGGGGACGAATGTGGGTGGAAAGCGAGCTCGGCCAGGGCAGCGCTTTTCATTTTGTCGTTCCGATGGAACTCCCCGCGGACGCGGACACCCGTGACAAATCGATATTGCCCCCATCGACACCCCTGACCACGCTCGTGAGCGCGAATGCAACTGCTCGACGTGTGTATGCCGAGATGCTGACGGAATGTGGCATGCGCGTGGAAAGCGCCGACGACATTTCCGCCGCGATCGGTGAACTTGCCACGGCACCCAAAGAACGCCGGCCGTCGCTTGTGGTCATCGACCTGGTCGCGTCCCACCCGCTCGACGCCGTGGAGATTGAGCGATTGCAGTCCTTGCAGGACGAAAAGTCGCCGGCCCTGATCCTGCTCATCCCGGCAGGCCAGGTCGAGCTGGTTGAACAATGTCGGCAGCTCGGCCTGACCAACAGCCTGGTGAAGCCCGTCAAGCGCGAGGAGTTGGAAAAACTGGTGTGTTCGACTCTGAATCCGCCGGATAGCGCCGGCACGATCGAAAACATGGCGGCAGATTCAGCCCCCGTGCGTCCGCTGCGCATCGTCGTCGCGGACGATAGTCCGGTCAATCAAGAAGTGGCTTCCGGACTGTTGGCTCTGATGGGGCACACGGTTGAATCGGCCCGTGACGGCCAGGAAGCGGTGGACTTGTTCCAACGTGGCGGTTTCGACCTGATCTTCATGGACGTGGAGATGCCCAGGGTGGATGGCCTGACGGCCACGCGGATGATCCGCGAGTTGGAAGGAGTGAGTGGGCTGCACACGCCGATCGTGGGCCTGTCGGCTCACGCGCTGCTGGGCTTCCGCGAGAAGTGCCTGGAAGCGGGGATGGACGGCTACATCACCAAGCCCATCCAGCCCGACGAATTATTCCGATCGCTGAACCTGGCCGCCGCACCTGCGGTTTGCTGATAGTCAGGAATTCGCCCCGTACGATTGCCGCGTCCGACCCGACAAGGACGACAGTCACCGATCACGGGCCGGGGGCTGGCTCATTTCCGCGGCGAATTCAGGGAGGTGGGTCGTCCTGCCGGGTGGTTGTTCAACGTGGTTCCCGGGAAATGTGCCCGCTTCTTTGCCCGCGGACGGATGCAGGTGAAGAAAACATCACGTCTGAAAACCACTGCCAGCAGACCGAGTTCCGGCGGTCGGTGGACCCCCATGCACGATCCGAATTTTCGTCCCCGCCAAACGTTGTCTTGTGGCAAAACGGGTGGTTTACTACACTTCCGCCCGCTAATTCCCGGCGGAACCGGCAATTTGTCGGCCGGGAGGGGTGTATTTTGCTTGAAATGGAAACTTGGGCTTTTAGAATGGAAATAGTCGCCCCGGTTTCCGCTCGTTCCTTCAATCGGAAGGTGGACTATGCGAACGGCGGTCGTGGGCGCGGTGTGTTTGGCAGTCTTGGTGATCGCTGCGTGGGGGATGTCGGCATCGAACGTCGGCTTCGCCCAAAAACTTACTGCACCCAGCTTTGGATCGCCGGGTCTTGTAAGTCACGTCGTTCAGGTTGGCGAGAACAAGCAACAGTTGACGGTCATCGATCCCGCCATGCAGGTCATGGCCGTCTACCACGTTGATTCGGCGAAGGGCGAAATCGCGCTCAAAAGCGTGCGCAGCTTTCACTGGGACATGCAGATGCTGGAGTTCAACACGACGGCGCCGTTGCCGAAGGAAGTCCGCGCAATGCTGGAACAAAAGTGAAGGTAGGTAACCACGATGGCCGGTAAGTTCGTCGAACCTGAAGAAGCCGCCAAGATGCTCGGCATGACGGTTGACCAATTGGGAGAAATGCGCGATCGTCGCGAGGTTTATCCGATTCGTGATGGCGGCGCCTGGAAGTATCGCCGCGAGGACATCGAGCGTCTTGTGGCCGAACGCGCCGGCGGCGGGCTCGACAATCTGTCAGGCGCGTTCGGCGGCGAGGAACAGCAAGAATCGATCCTGACGAGCGAATTGGAACTCGGCGAATCGGGCAGCACCTCCAGCACCATCATTGGTCAGTTGGGGAACAAGGCAGATCCTGACAGCGACTTGCAATTGGCGGCCGGCAGCTCGCCCAGCACAATCGGTCTGGGCGGCAACAACGTGATTCCAGGGGGTGGCTCATCCGAGCTCTCTGAAACTAGCGATGTCAGGCTTGCGTCGAATTCCGAATTGGGCAAAGCCGGCTCGGGTCTGATCGCAAAATTCGAAGACATGGATGCGCTTGATCTCGATTTGCCCTCGGCTGCCGACAGCGGTATCAATCTCGCCAGGCCGGCGGGCGGCTCAAGCAAGAAGCTCAAAAGCGGCGAGGCAGCGCCTGGCGACGACGAATTGGCGATCGGCAGCGACAAAGGCATCAAGCCGGGCAGCAGTAAGAAGGTGGGCGGCTCGGGCATTAACCTGGTCGCGGACGACGACTTCGTGCTTGGCGGCAGCGGCAAGGGGAGCGACATTACCCACCGCACGGGCGACAGCGGTATTCAGCTCATCAGTGCCGCCGACATCGGGCTGTCGCTGGAAGAAGCGCCCATGGACCTGGGCAGCTCCGGCGTGGAATCGCTGAGGGCCAGCGATGACGACATGATCCTGCTCGAGGACTCAAGTGTAAGCGAACCGGTCACGCAGCTCAAAAGCGACGACGACTTCCTGCTTTCGCCATTGGATGACGCCACGGTCGACGAATCGGACAGCGGTTCACAAGTGATCGCACTCGACAGTGAAGTCGATTTTGAAGAGGCGGCCGCCACGATGATCGGTAGCGGTAAGCAGCCGGCCATGGCCGCCATGTTGGAAGAAGATATCGGCGGCCTGGACAGCGGGCTGATCACCGACCGCGGTGGCTTTGGCCAAGCGGCGTTTGCGGGGGGCCCGGCCTTCATGGCCGCACCGACCGTGGTGGAAGCTCCGTTTTCGATTTGGAATGTTCTGTTCTTGGCGCTCTGCGCGCTATTGCTTTTGCTCTGCGGCATGATGCTGTACGACTTGATACGCAATATTTGGAGCTGGGATGGAACGTACGGCGTGAACAGCTCGTTGATGGACACGATTTTGAGTTGGTTCGAATAGTAGCCGCCACGCGCGGCATCGCCATTTCACATAATTCCGATTCGAAGGGAGTCGAATCATGCGTTCGATTTATCTTGTCGCGCTGGTTACCGCGGTCGCTTTGGCCGGCTGCGGCTGGGTGCCGCAGAGCAAGTTCAGCGCGCTCGAATCGCAGAGTCGCATTCTCGGTGAGCAAAACAACGCTCAACTTGCCGAGATCGAGAATTTGAAGATCCATGCGCGGACCATCGAAGATCGATTGATCCGTGCTGATCAGGAACTGGCCAGGCTCGACACGAAGCATACGAATAGCAGCGCGCAAATGGTCGAGTCGCACAAGAACGGCCTCGCTCCCGGTCGCCCTTTCGCTAACCAGGCAGGCGCCATCTCGCCCGATGTCCACAACCAGCTGGCTGATCTGGCGCGGCGCTATCCCCATTTGCAGTACGATTCGGCGACCGGCATCAGCAAGCTCGACAGCGATGTGCTGTTTCCCAGTGGCGACACGCAGATCAAGGGCCCGGCGGAACGCTCGCTGCGCGAGTTTGCCCGCATCATGCAACAGCCCGACGCCAGGCATTTGAAAGTCATGGTCGTGGGCCATACCGACGACGCCGGCATCAAGGGGCGAGAGATTCGTTCGAAGCATCCCAACAATTGGTCTCTGAGCACGGCACGCGCTGTGGCCGTAACCGCCAAGCTCAAGGATGCCGGCATCCCCGACGATCGCATGGGCGTGGCCGGCTTTGCCGAGCATCAGCCGATTTCACCGAACGACACCGCCGACTCGCGCAGCCGCAACCGGCGCGTGGAAATCTTTGTCGTCGGCCCCGACACGCCCATCGTCGGCTGGACCGAAACGCACGGCAGTGTGTACCAGTGAGAAGGCAGGCGTGAATATTCTTTCCATCGCGACAGCCGTCGGTGCGAGTCATGTCAGGGAACAGCTCGACCTCTCCAGGAATCTCGACGGCCTGATTTCCAAGTGTGGAAACAAACAACCCGGATGTAGTGGAATCCGTTGGACGGACGACGTTCCCGCTGCCCTACTGGGCCGCGACCGGCTATAATGCATCAGGTCGTCCCGCCTTGGCCCGCGCCGCGTTCCCACCCCGCCCCAACCCATGTTTAGTCCGAAACTTCGACGTGCCGATCAGCCGTTTTGGATGCGGACGGCGCTCGGTCTTTTTGAGTTCGCCTCGTCGCTGAAGCTGGCGGTGCTTTTAATCTTTTGCTGCGCGGCCGCCCTGGCCTGGGCGACGTTTGTCGAAAGCGCCTATGGCACGCCGGCCGTTCAGTTTGGCATGTATGGTACCTGGTGGTTTGCCCTGCTCAATCTGCTCTTGGCCATCAACATCTTCTGCGCCGCGGCGATCCGCTTTCCCTGGAAGCGTCACCAGACCGGCTTCGTGATCACGCACATCGGCCTGTTAACTTTGTTGTTTGGCTGTTTGATACAGCGTCGCGGCGGCATCGACGCTCAGATGCCGATCTTCGAAGGTCAGATCGGACACCGCGCGTTCGAAGACACGTATCATTTCCAGCTGGCCATTGAGAATAATCGCAGCACTTCCCTGAAGCCGACCGTCGTCTCAATCCCCTTGACCGCCGGTCCCTTTAATTGGGAGGACTACACGGGCCGCCTGTCTCGGCCGATGCGATCGATCGACCACGAAAGCGCCCCGCTGCGAGCGCTCACGCACGGATTTGCCAAACTCAATGGAATGCTCTTCCGACTGGCCAGGCGCGACCGCGGCATGGTGTACGACCGCGACGGCGTCAAGCTGGAGGTGCTCGATTATTACTCCGACTCCACCGAAGTTGATGCCCCCATGGTCAAGCTGCGGATGACTACTCCACGGATGACGACGATGGACGCCGACGGCAAACCCGTGGAAGGGCGCACACAGTGGATGCCGCTGGCGATCCGCGTGCTCGATCAGTCCATGCTCGGCCATCGCTTGGGCATTGCCGGTCGCGAGGAACGAGGCGGCGGCGCAGTAACCTTTGGACTGGCGGGCAGCCAGGAAGAGGTCGATGCATTTCTGCAAAGTGGTCCCACGGGCAAGCTTGGCGACGACGGCGTCGTGGTGTTTTTTATCGCCGGCAAGCCGACGCAGATCTCCGTGGATGAAAATCGCGGCAAAGGAAAATTCTCCATCGGCGACTCCGGATTGCAAGGCGAAATCGTGGAACAGTTCGACACGGCGAAGATTATGCCCAGCGGCAACGGCAAGCCGCAATGGATTAACGATGCCGCCTCGACCAAGGCCGAGAACCCGATGGTGCGCGTGCAACTTTACCGGGATGGCAAACCGCTTTCGCAGCTCACGTTGTTTGCCGACCTCTATGAATACGGCGTGCAAGATTACGAAAACCAGATCTACGCCAGCTATTGGTTCGATCACAAAGCCGATACCGCGGAGAAGCGCAAGGCCGGCGAGGCCCGTTCGCGGATCGATCTACTTCAATTGCCGCTGATGGCAGGCAGACCCGCAGAATTAGTCTATCGCTACTGGAATGGCACGCGGCTGGTGTTTGCAAATCCATTGCCAACGGATGGCACGTCCGTTCCCGCTTTTGAAATGACGCTTGGCAGGCTGATGTTGGTGGTGGACGAACTGATCCCCGCGGCGAAACCTGAGCGAAAAATCGTGCCCCTGCCATTCGACGCGAAGAAGATGGGCAGGATGCCGGCGGCCAAAGTGCGGCTCACCGTGGACAGCAAATCCGACGAGTTCTGGCTGGCGGCAATTCCCTGGTCGCCGGAAGATCGCCCGCCATTTCCTGCTGAAAAGCGCGAGGTCGCCAGCGATAAGCTGGCCGTTACAATGACGATGCCTCCCGACCAGGTGAACTTGGGGTTCGGTGTGCGGCTCGACGATTTCGAGCGCAAGCTCGACCCCGGCACCAGCCAGGCATCGCACTACAGCAGCACCGTCGATTTTGTCAACCTCGAGACCGGCAAGCCGCTCCAAGAGAACGTCTGGATCACGATGAACGCACCCGTCGACTTTTCAGATCCCACGACGGGACGCTCGTATCGCCTGTTTCAAGAAAGTTTTTCCGGACCAATTCGCCCGGGCAGTTCAGAGTTCGACAAATATTTTGCCGCCCGTGGTCTTGACGAGGGCTATATGTCCACGCTGACGGTCAACTATGATCCCGGCCGGGCCGTCAAGTATTCCGGTTGTTTGCTGATTACCGTGGGAATCGCCACGATGTTTTACATGCGTGCGTACTTCTTTAAGCCCGCAGCCAGGAAAACAGAAACCGCGGCGGCCGCCAGGCCTGAACGCAGCCGAGAACCAGTCCGGTCGGGCGGCTGAAGTGCAACATAGCCAACTGCGAGACGCCGCCTCGCAGCCAGGAGGTGCAGGATGTTACGACGCTGGATTTCACCGCTGGCCGCCGTCCTCGTGACGGTCGCGGCAGCCTGTGCGGAAGAACCTAAGCTCGACCTTTCTCAATGGCAGCATCTGCCCGTGCTGCACAACGGCCGCATCATGCCGCTGGATAGCTTCGCGCGGACGGCCGTCGAAATCGTCTGCGACCGTGTCAATCCAACTCTTGAGATTGACGGCAACCTGCAACGATTTCGCGCACCGGAGCTGCTCTTAAGCTGGCTCAGCGAGCCCGATCGTTGGGAAGACGTGCCATTTCTGATCGCCGAACACGACGAGCTTCGCAAAGGTGTCCTGGGCGTATCGGTCACTGCGCAGAACGGCACGCACCTGAAGTACGTCTCGCCGGCGGACGTCGTCGAGAGCCAGAAATTGCAAGAGGTGTTGGAAGGTATTGCCGACAAACGGCGCGCGTCGGGCGTCAGCGGTGAAGAACCGGAACTGAGCGGCGTTGAAAAAAAAGCCGGCGAATTGTGGGACGCTTTCCTGCTGTTCCGGCAGGTCACCTTCAATCCCGAGAGCGATCAGACTCCCAGACTTCGCTTTCTGCGCGTGGCCAGCAATGTGCTCGAAGGTTGGGGAAAATTGGAAGGCGATCTGGGCATGTTGCGAGCCCGGCCCGAGCTTGGCGAGTTGATGGATCAGATCGATAAGTCGCTGCGAGCGCTCGCCGCGGGCGCCGGCAGTGGTCGCTTTAAACTGAACAAGGTGGAACCCGACGTGGTTGCGGCGGCGGGGGGGTTGCAGCAGCTTGCAGATACGTGCGCCGCGCTCAAGGACCGCATCTTCAGCGCCGGCCAAGGCGACGTGCCCAACTTCGACGCCAGGCAATTGGAAGTCGCTCGAGCGCGACTTAATCGACTGTCCGCCTCGGTGCGGCTGCTTGCCCGGCAGGGCAAGGAAATGCATTCGGCGCTTTATGACAGTGGTGACGCGTTGCGAATCGTGCCCGCGCTCAATCCGGCTGCGCTCGATAAAGATCGCGACACGACCGACGAGGCCCAACCCTGGCTGACGTTGCAAACGGTCCTCTACGGCTCGGACGAGCTCCTCAAGGATTACCCGAAGCCGCAGATCCAAGCCGTTCGAGCAACCTTTTCCCGACTCGCCGCGGCCTATAACAACCGCCAGAGCAGGGGACGTACCGAGGCGCTCGTTGAAGCTCAGGAGGAGTTCGTCACCGCCGTTGGCGCACTCGGCAATAAGACATCGGCGCTGCGCGAAAAACTTGAAATCAATAACCCCGACCAAGCGCTGCTGGCTTACACCGCGTACCCCGTACCTGGCACGACCGACGTTGAGGTGCTCTATAACCGGTACGATCCATTCATGGGCTCGTGGGTCCTCAGCCTCTTGGCGTTCTTTGCTTTCTGCCTGGCGTTCGGCGCGGCGAGAAAACCGATGTTCTGGCTGGGAACGTTGGTGCTTGGCGCCGGGCTGGCCTGGACGGCTTACGCGTTCACGCTTCGTGTCATGATCAGCAAGTGGGCGCCCGTTACCAACATGTATGAGACGGTCGTCTATGTGCCCTTCTTCGTCTCGCTGCTGGGCGCGTGGTTTCTGTTGCTGCCGATCACCTGGCCGGGCCTCAAACGGGCCTGGAACCTTACCGCGATTCCCGCTCCGCGGGGGGCGAGGTCCGATGGTGAAGACGACTTGCCGGCAGGTCAGTTTGGATTGCTTAATTTACTGTTGATGGCGGGGCGAATCGGCCTGATGGCCCTGACATTTCAAGTCCTGGCGATGAAACCCTATGCGGCCGGTGGCCGGACGATCATCAATCTGATGCCGGTGGTCGACGAAGGCGCAAGGCTCCCCAACTTGAACAACCTGGTCGTCTGGCTTGTTGGTCTTTGCATTTTGCTGCCAGCCGTATGGTATCTGCCGCGCGCGGGCCTGTCGCTTTGCGTTGGCATTTTTACGATCACGAACACCCTGATGGAACAGGGCCGCGCCCTGGTTGAACAGGTTTATGTTCGCAAGCCTTTCGGACTTGCCGCCACGTTCGCGGCTTTTTTAGGCGCACTGATCGCCTTCTATGCGCCTCTGCCAGGAAAGAATTTTTCGCCCCTGCAGCCGGTCCTCCGCGACAATTTCTGGCTGACGATCCATGTGCTGACGATCGTCAGCAGCTACGGTGCCGGCATGTTGGCCTGGGGTCTGGGAAATCTGTCGTTGGGCTACTACCTTTTCGGATCGTATCGGAACCGCGAAACGTCGGCCACCGCCAATGAACTTTCCGGCGGTTATCGGCCCGCTCAGCAGATTCAGGCGGATACCGAAAGTGGTCAACCGACTTGCAAAGTGCCCCCCGAGGAGTGCCACACCCTGGCCCGGTACATCTACAAGACCTTTCAAGTGGCGGTGTTGCTATTGGCCGCGGGAACGATTCTGGGAGGCTTGTGGGCCGATGTCTCGTGGGGACGTTTTTGGGGTTGGGACCCCAAGGAGGTGTGGGCCCTGATTTCGCTGCTGACGTATTTGGCGATTCTGCACGGCCGTTACGCGGGCTTGTTTGGCGATTTTGGCGTAGCGGCCGGCAGTGTGCTGGGCGCGACGGCGATCGTATTCTCCTGGTACGGAGTGAATTTCGTCCTGGGCGTGGGTCTGCACTCGTATGGCTTCGGCGCCGGTGGCCAGTTGGAAGTCGGCATGGGAGTCTTGCTTAACTGGCTGTTCCTCGCCGCGGCCGCAATTCGGTACCGCCTTGAGAAGCGCATCCGTTAAACGGCTCCACCATCGGTCACGTTCTGTGAACTTGCCGCAATTCGGTACCACCTTGAGAAGCGCAGCCGTGCTATCCAGCCGCTCACGGCTTAGCGGCGTTTTCGCCCATCGTCGGCAATCGGCAGAACGCTGATGAGTGCCGCGCGTGAGGAGGAAAACGCTTCTTCAACAATCGCCAGTGGCAAGCGAATCGCCGGTGTTGGTTCACCGATTGCAACCCCCTTCTGATCGACCAAAACGGCGCCGGGCGTTGCCGACTGGCATTTCCCCTTAATCAACAGGCCCATTGCATCCATCGCAAAGGCAAACGCCAGTTCGCTGAACGGATGGCTCTCGCCCAAGGTGCTTTTAACGCGACTTGTGGACAGATTGAACCTGTTGGTCATCGATTTCACGAATTCTTGGTGAATGACGCCGGCGCCACTGGTCAGCTCACCGCGCATTTGCTCGATGCGTCCCGCCGAAATTTTCGCCGCCTGGATTCTGATTTGTGCGGTGCCCGTCAGCTGCCGCGAATACTGGTGGGTCACCAGCGACGCCAGATCAACGTTGACAAATTTGCCCTCGAAATGGCCGTTCCAACCTTGGGGTGACTCGAACATCAGCATTCCACCTTGAAACCTGCTCGCCGGCCCAAGTCGGGCAAGTACGGGAAAGAAAGCCGATACCAGCGAGCAGGGCAGGGTGCTGGATTTCGTGTCGACGGCGATTGTCGTGCTCGGCGGCGTTGTTCGGCGGTTGCGCATTACACCCAGCTCGACCTTCTTGCGGCCCTGGCGATCGACGGGTTGAAAGTCGACGACGACCTGGGCTTTGTCGCGTGCAAAATCGAATTGGGCAGAAACGTCTTCGAGCACGAATTGGGATTTGTCGAGCATGCGCATCGTCAGCTTGGGGGACACCGCCAGCACGCGTTTCCCCGGTTTGCCCGTTCGTAATTGCCGCATCAATAGATCTCGCAGGCAATCGATGCGGCTGCCATTCAACTCCGCCGCGCCCAATCCAACGAACATCGCATCGTCATGCTTCGAGACGTTCAGCCAGGACGCACTGGCAATCTCCGCCCCGGTTTCCGGATCGGCCAGCACAATACCTTCATAGCGCAGTCCCTCGGGATGCGTCAGCAGCACGCGATCGCACGATACCGCCAGACCGAGCTGGCCGCTGAGTTCCCGCTCGTGGATCGCTCGGCAGACGTCGCTGCGCAGCCAGCCAGCCGCCGCCAGAATGGCGCAAATCGGCAGCACGCACAGGACGAGAAATCCCATGCGGCACAGCGCGCTTCGCGTCGTCTCGTGCAGTGCGAACATCCGTGTCCAATCGTAGGACGGTTTTCCAATCCGTCCCTATGATTTGTCCTGTTTTCTGGACGGATTAGAAATCCGCCCTGCGCTCATCTTTCCCTGGCCATCTTCAAGAATAGTTCATAGCGCGCCTTCATTTCTGCGAGACTATCGCCGCCAAACTTGTCGATGAGCGCCGCCGCCACCTCAAAGGCGACAACATTCTCGACGATCACACTGGCCGCCGGCACCGCGCAGATATCGCTGCGCTCGTAACTGGCGGTGTCGGGCGCCTTGGTGTCCAGATTCACGCTTTCAAGCGGTTTGCGCAGCGTGCTGATCGGCTTCTTGGCAGCGCGCACCACCAGAGGCTGGCCGTTGGTCATGCCGGCTTCCAATCCGCCGGCGTTGTTGGTCGGGCGCGTGTAACCCAGGCACGACGTGTTCTTTTGTGATTCGTCGTAGTGAATCGGGTCGTGGACCTGCGAGCCGGGTCGGCGCGCAGCCTCGAAACCCAAGCCAATTTCCACCCCCTTGATCGCCTGCACGGCCATCACCGCCTGGGCCAGCCGGCCATCGAGCTTTCGGTCCCATTGGGCATGGGTGCCAAGTCCGAAGGGAATCCCTTCAACGCGCACCTCCACAATCCCGCCCAACGTATCTCCGTCTCTGCCGATGCGGTCGATCAGGTCTTTGAGCTCGCCATCTTGCGCCGGATTGAGCGAATAGATCTCGCTCTCGTCGCGCAGCTTGCGTTGCTCCTTGAGCGTGCCTGGCTGCGGCACGATTTTGATCCCACCTAATTCCGCCACATAACCAAATGCCCTGATGCCAAACTCCCCGAGCAGCTGCTTGGCCAGTCCGCCGGCCGCCACGCGCACGGTCGTCTCACGCGCGCTGGCCCGTTCCAGAATCCCCCGCACCGAGCCAAGATACTTGATCGCGCCGGTCAGATCACCGTGGCCGGGCCGAGGGCGAACAAGATCGTCGAGCCGTTCGAGTTTGTAGTCCTTGTTGACGACCTGCAACGCAATCGGACTGCCAAGTGTCGTGTCGTGCCAAATGCCGGTGAGGAATTCGACGCTATCGGCTTCAATCCGCTGCCGGCCGCCGCGGCCGTAACCTCCCTGCCGCCGGCGCAGCTCGACATTGATTGAGTTGATCTCAATCGGCACGCCGGCCGGAAAACCATCGACCAGCGCGATCAGCGTCTTGCCGTGCGATTCTCCGGCGGTCCAGTAGCGGAGCATGGTAGTTGGCGGACAGTTTTGATAGGCTGCTGGCGACGACAGCACGACACCCTTGTTATTGTAGTTTCAGGCGGAAAACGTTGGTAGGTCAGTGCGCGCTAAACCCATGGCAAAACCGGTTGACTCCCTCGACTTTCTTGCTCACCCGGACAAGCATCCGATTGCGCCGGTGTGCGTCGTCTTCGGAGATGAGTCGTTTTTGCGGCGGCAGGCACTTGTCCAGCTTAAACATGCCGTGCTTGGCGGTGGGGACGGAGAATTTTCCTGCTCCGTCTTTGGGGGCGATCAAGCGACGCTTCGCGACGTGCTGGACGAGCTTGCGACGACTGCACTTTTCGGTGGGGGCAGGCGGATGGTTGTCGTCGACGAGGCGGAGCCTTTTATCACGCGCTATCGTGCCGAGCTGGAAACGTACGTCGCCAGGCCGCGAAACAATTCAGTACTGGTGCTGGCGCCGACCTCGTGGCCCAGCAACACGCGGCTCTTCAAGGCGATTGCCGAAGCCGGTTTGCAGATCGAGTGCAAAACGCCGCCGCCGGCCAGGCTGCTCAAGTGGCTCGGCGATTGGGCCAGGCGCAAGCATCACGCCACGCTTCACAGTGCCGCTGCCGAGGCGCTCGTCGAGATTGTCGAGCCGGAGTTGGGCCTGTTCGATCAGGAACTTGCCAAGCTGGCGGCTCTGGCAGGTGACCTGCCGATTACCGCCGATATGGTTCGCGAAGCCGTTGCTGGCTGGCGCGCGAAGACCACCTGGGACATGCTCGACTCTGCAACGGGTGGTGACGCGGCCGCCGCCATGACCCAGCTCGATCACCTGTTGCTGGCAGGTGAAGCACCCATCGCAATTCTCGGGCAGATCGCCTCGACGCTGCGACGCTTCGCCGCTGCAACGCGAATCATCGAGACCGCCGAAGCCCAGCACCGGCGCGTGCCACTTCGAGACGCGCTCGAGGCAGCCGGCTTTAAACCGTTCGCGGTCTCAAAGGCGGAAGGCCAGTTGCGGCAGCTTGGACGAGCCCGGGCGAACAAGCTCTATGCCTGGCTGCTCGACGCTGACTTGGCGCTCAAAGGAGCAAGCTCCTCCCCCACGCGAGCGAGATTCGTGCTGGAGCAGATTATCGCGCGCATGGCAAAGCAGCCCGCAACAGCGTAGCCATCATGCTCCTGCGTGACGAGCGCTCGGTAAGAACGTAACCGTTCACGGGCCGGGGACTGGCTCATTTTCCCGGCCAATTCGCGAGAGGTGCATCGGTCTGTCAGGAGGTTGTCCAACGTGGTTCCCGGGAAAATGTGCCTGTCCCCCTCGCCTGGCCAGTGAACGGTTAAGCGGAGCGATCGTCGTACGGGGGCCTCATCAGGCGAAGCATGATAACGACGCTGCTAGCACTTCTCGGCTTGCTTTCACTCGAACATTTGCCTACGATTCCGCCCTGTTTTTCCCGGGTGACGAATGTCTGGCGCTCTCCAACGGATTTTCTGGATGCAATTTGCGCCATGCGCGATGATGGTCGCGGGCGGTCTGCCGGGATGCGCCAGTCCAAGGTCGATCGCTGAGCAGGAAGTGGTCTCGTCCGAGGCTTCCCATCTGCAACCATCGCCGGATCGCTTTCCAACCAACAATTCCGCATCCGTCACGCCGATAGAACCATCGTCCCAACCACCGACCGTCGATGTCACGCCTGCCTCATCGGACCCCCCGCGGACTGCTCCCACCGTTGACGATGCGAAGGCGCTTGGCGACGCGCTAGCAACGTTGCGTAGTCAAGGCGCCATCGACGCGGCGGAGGAATCGCAGTTGCTCGATGGCCTCAAGCAAACCGATCCGGCGCTTTGGCCGCAACTGATGACGTACTTCCAATCAGCCGCCACCTGCCGCAAGCCGACCAAAAACCCCCCGGCTGCGGATGCGAAGCTTGTCTCCGCCGTGGAGCCCATCGAAACACCCCCCGACGCTGCGCCGGTGACTGAATCGCACGAGAAGCTGATTGCCTTGTCCGTGACCCCGGCCAATCGCAACAAGCCGAAGAAAGCGAAGCCCGCCAGGGCCGCCGTGGCAACGAAGACTTCGGACAAATCACCGTCGGATACCAAAGCGGGCGGTTGGCAGGGGCAACTCAATCTGGCCATCGATGCCCTGGAAAAGCAGACGACCCAACCGCCAACCAACAATGCGGAAATCGGCCAGCATGCCACGCTTCGCTTGCTTTATCTTGTCGCAGGCCGGCGGGAGGATGCGCTCAAGCCGATCGCCGGTATTCCAACGTCGCAACAAGACTTCTGGTCGAAAGAGCTGTACGGACTGTCCGTCTGCCTCGACGATGCCCGCAATCCCGACGCCAGCCGCCGTGCCGCCGAAGCAAATAATCATTTCCGTGAAGCGGCGGCACGACTGGGCGAATTAGCGACGCTGCAAGTCCAGAATCTCGTCTTTTGCACCGAGGTCACAAGCTACGGCGTCTATAAACCCTTCGAGGTTGCCGAGTTCCAGGCGGGCCAGGAACTATTGCTCTACGCCGAAATTGAGAATTTTAAGAGCAAGCATGCGGAGCGCGGCTATCACACCGCGCTGAAGGTCAGCTACCAGATTCTCGATGAGCGCGGTGCGCGCGTGGACGAAAAAGAATTCGCCCTTACCGAAGAAGACTGCCAAAACCCCCGACGAGACTTTTTCATCCGCTACTTCATCTGGATGCCGCAACGCATCTATGGAGGGACCTACACGCTGCAACTCTCGGTGGAAGACACGCTCAGCCAAAAAATCGGCCAGGCGTCGATCGAATTCAAGATCAAGGGCAAGTGACCGGCAGACCGCCTGACCGTCCCGGCCCTCTGCCGTCTGACCGATCGCTGCCCCCCATCAAGCCGAAATAATTCTTTACCGCCTCATCGAAACCTTCACGCGTCATGGCCAGCGGCTGGCCACGATAACCACAGAAACTCCGCACGTGGTCCAACAGGTCGCGTGCGTGGCATGCCCGAAATTCACGCTTGGGCAAAACGTAGTGCTCGCGAATCAGATACTCGACGACCGCCTGGTCGTACGCCACGCCAGCTCGCTCGGCGCAACTAACCATCAGGCTGCGAAAATCGTCGGGGGACGGATCAGGAACTTCAATCTTGTAAGAAATTCGCCGCAGAAACGCCTCATCCACCAAATCACGAGGCTCCAGATTCGTCGAGAAAATCAAGAGTTGATCAAACGGCACTTGAATCGTTTTGCCGCTCGGCAGATTCAGAAAATCATAGCGGCGATCGAGCGGCACGATCCAGCGATTGAGCAATTCCGAAGTGGCCATCCGCTGCCGGCCAAAATCGTCGATCACCAGCACGCCACAGTTGGATTTGAGCTGCAGCGGCGCTTCATTCACACCGGTCCCCTTGTTGACCGTGATCTCCAGCCGGTCCATCGTCAATTCACCCCCCGCGATCACCGTCGGACGGCGAATACGAATCCAACGGCGATCGATCGGACCTGTGGACGGGACTCCCAAATCATCCTCAGGCGCTTTCTCGTGATTGCACGGGTCGAACAGCCGAACGATCTCTCCCGCGATCCCAATGGACCGCGGAATCCAGACGTATTGGCCATACGCCCGCGCAATGCGTTCGGCGATGCTCGTCTTGCCGTTGCCAGGCGATCCGTACAGAAAGAATCCTTTGCCTCCAAACACGGCTTGACCAATCTGATTGCGCAGCTGCTCGTTGATGAGAAGATCGCTAAAGACGCCCGCGAGCTCGTCAGGCGTTGGCTGCAGGCGACGGATTGACTGCGTGTGGACGCTCGCGATGTAGTCTTCCAGAGGCACCGGCAAGGCGCCGAAGTAGCTGCAGTGCTTGTAGTGCCTGCGAGCGTCTTCCAACCCCTGCATAGTGAGCTGATAAATGTAGTCGCTGAGCGGGGCAGACCCCTTTTGCACGATGAGCTGATCGGCTTTGAGCGTGAACAGCACCTGTTCCATCAGGGAGAATGGCAATCCCAATTGCTCGGCAATCTGGCGTCCCCCGCAGGTCCCACGATTGAGCAGATATTTCAAGGCGACCGCCTCGATTTCCTCTTGCTCAAGTCCGACTTCGGCGAGCGAATTCGGCACTTGTGGAACAAACGCGCATTCCGATGCCGCGTCAGGTCGTAACGACCGCGTGGCGGCTTGAGCTGGCACGGTTGGCGTCGGCGAAACTCTCTTCGCAGGAGGCTTGGCAGGTGCAACATCTCCCGCCACCGTCGAAAGCTGCTGCCGCAGCGCGGCCAAACGCTCTTCCAACTCAGCGTCCGCCTCGACTCGGCCGGTCATCCGTTTTTCTTGACCCGTCGAGTCGATCGCAACCGCTAAACCAGCCTCTGCCGCTAAATTCGTTGGCGAGGCAGGCTGGACCGTGGCCGCAGCCCCACCATCAAGCCGCTGCAATAAGTCTCTCAGATATGCGTCTTCCAGTTTCACGTCGAGCTTCCTTGGTCCAGCGTTGCGAGAGGCCGGCGATTGCCGAAAGGGGCACTGAGAAAACCTAGCTCGCGGAAGCCCGCTGGCAAATTACGGCGTTGCGACAGGCACTTCGTTCGCTACGACGGGCTCGATGTCCCCCTGCGTGTGTTGGTACACCCGGTTTCGACCAGCCGCCTTCGCGCCGTAGAGGGCCGCGTCCGAACGGGCGATGAGCGATTGTGGAGTGTCGGCCTTGATGGCCTGGGCCACGCCGCCACTGACCGTGATGTCTAGCTGGGCTGCAATCTTCCCGCGCAGCCGCTCCGAAAAAATGCCCGCGCCTTCGAGCGGCGTGTGCGGCATAACGACCACAAACTCCTCGCCGCCGTAACGGGCGACGACGTCAGTGTCACGCACGTTGTCGTCGATGATCCGCGCCACCCGCTGCAGGATATGATCTCCCTGCACGTGGCCGCGCTCGTCGTTGACCCGTTTGAAATGATCGATGTCGAAGATCGCGATTGAGAAACTCTGCTCGTAGCGGTGCATCAGCGAGAACATGTTCTCCAGACATTCATCGAGCGCCCGACGATTGCTGACCCGCGTGAGCGAATCAGTGCGCAGCTCGGTGAATGCCATCAAGTGATTCGTCTGCTGACGAATCTCGTCATAGGCATGCGCGATCTGGGCGGCCAATCGTAGCGTCGGCTTGAGCATGTCCTCGGCTTCGTTGCACAGCGCTTGCCAGGCGACTTCCTTCTGCTGGCCGCTGAGCTCAGTGACGCGATCTTTGAACCGGGCAATGCTTGCGTGGTGGGTGGCCAGACTCTTGCGAATCTGCTCGGAGATCGACTCCAACTCGCGGGCCACCGTCTTGGCGCGTTTTAACTCGCGACGCGCTTGTTCGGCCTCGCGGGCCTGCTCGACCAACCGCGAACGGCGACCGAACAGGTAGCCCAGAATCGCGACCAGAGCAAGCGCCACCGTCGACGGGATGTGAATCGCAGTCAGGTCCATAATTCAGGTGGCAGGGGTCAGGGAACAGGAGTCAGGGTGTGAGAACAATATTGGTCAGCGGGTGCAATCGGATGACGGATTCTTGACCCCTGACTTTTCAGTAGTTATTTCGCGAACCGTAGCCGCGCATGCAGAAAAAGCCAAGCACGGTAACTGAGACCAATACAATCAACCACTCCTGTCGATCAAGCGACATCGTCCAGCCCATCACCGCTCGACAGCACTGTTGATAGGTATTCCACATGGTCCTGCTCCGGATTCGGGATTGGTCTTCGTTCCGTTGGGAAGAAGGCCGTGGGAGCG
>SXHT01000109.1 GCA_005773095.1 Planctomycetaceae bacterium | reverse complement strand
TGGATCTCGTTCGCGCGGTAGCCAAAACCGGAGTGCCCGAGTGTTGATCGATCCAGCATGCCGTTCTGCCGCCGGTAAAGTCCTGGATGCACAGCCGCTTCGGGCCGCGAGGCTTCGGGATAGTACTGCATGCTGTTGGTTTCGACCCCCATGATCGTACCCGCGTGCGCCGCCAATTGCACGTGCGGGATTTGGGCCAGCATCGGATTCGTCAGATCTTGCACCATCAGCGGCATTCCGTGCGCTTTCGCCCAACACAGGCTGAGGATCGCGCCGGTCTGCGTCTTGCAGGTCTTGAGTGCCACGCCGCTCCAGCCCAGCTCGCGGCCGCGACGAACGTAACGCCAATCGTGGGCGCTTTCGTCGAGGAACAAGGGTTTACGGGCCGAGACACTGTGCACGTCGATCGGCTTCGCGTCGAGATCATAGGGAAAAGGTTGCTCGACGTAAAGCAGCCTCGCATCGATGTCGGCGTGTTCGCAATGGAGTCGGTCGAGGATCTCGTTGACGTAAGCCGGCTCGGAAACGGTGCAATTGAAGTCCGCGGTTAAATGCCGCACGCCGCGGGAAATTGCGAGCCTGCCAACGCGCACGATGCGGTCGTAATCCCAGGCGGAGTCGTTGCCGCGCAGCTTGATTTTCAGGCAAGTCAGTCCGTCGCTGGCAATCCATTCGACCAGCGTCACCGGGTAGCCGTCGTGCAGTTCCTGCCCTGTCAAATCGCCGGCCTCGAGCGGATCAAGTCCGCCGACCAGATGCCATGCTGGCAGCGTCCTGGGGGGTGCGACAAGATACTGGTCGGGATACTGGCAGGCGAAATTAATATTCGCATCGGCGGCCGGCTCAATGAAGCCGGCCAGGTCCCGATTCATCAATTCCGAGCGATAAGACTGATACGTGTTCAGGCCTAGTAGGTTGCCATAGGCATCGTGCAGGGCAATGTCGAACGGCGACAGGCAGATCAGGCCCGCGAGATGAGGCAGCGATGCAGAAGCGCTGTTGGATTCTTCGGCAATCAGGCTGTCCAACCGCTCGCGCTGAAAGTCGTAACCCACTTCCATGGGATGTCCGTACTGCTGCGAGTTCGTCCATTCCGTCGCCAACGGTTTGCAGAACGCCTGCATCCGCCCATTGCGATGGTCGTAGGGCAGCGAGCTGGGCCAGCCCCATTGCACGGCCAGCGGCGTTTCGCCCCAGCCCTCGGCTCGCCGGCCGGTGCGGTCTTCCACGGTGAGTCGGACGCGGGCACACGTCACGCTGGTCGTCACCTCGGAACCGAACTTGAGCGGCACTCGCAGCGCGACAGGCAGGAAATACAGCTCGGAGCGAATCGGACGCACGTCGGTCAACCTGGTCATGGTCACTCCCTGATCGGCAAATCCTCCCGATGCTCGGAAGCTTCGGGTTGGTGTTGATTGTCTCACTCGTGGCCGCGAGCGATAGAGCCGCTGCAATTCTTGCTAGCATTTTGAAAATTCTTCCACGCGGGGTAACCGTTCACAGGCCGGGGACGGGCTCATTTTCCCGGCGAATTCGCGAGAGGTGCATCGTTCTGTCAGGAAGTTGTCCAACGTGGTTCCCGGGAAAATGTGCCTGTCCCCCTCTCCTGGCCCGTGAACGGTACCCGGCCGAAAGTCGTTTGGCGCGGGGATTGCTCAGTAGGGGCATTGTATTCTCGAAGGGCGTTGCGCCCGCAGTTTCGGTCTCATCGTTTCCGTCTTGCCATTCGGCAACGTTTCCCGTCTTGTCTTGGGAGTCAGGTCGTGGCTTGTTCCATTCACTGCATGGTTGTGGAGGTTCCGCGTATGAGCGAAGCATTGCGTCGTCGTGGGTTGCCTGGTTTCGTCGATCTGGTACCATGGGCTGATCCCTACATTGCCTCGCTCCTGGAGAAAGTGCAAGCCGAAGGGGGCCGACTCCCGCGGACGCACAGTCCCTCGCCCGCGCGTGCCGAATGTCCGCCGCCGGCATTCACCGAGTTTTCAAACCCCAGCCGCGACTTCCGGTGGCCCCGGCGAGAAGGTTGGCGCGACGCGACCTGAGTCGGTCGCCCGCCGGAACCGATAGTTTTCATCCTGAGGGTGCCCGCCATGGATCTCGACTCAAGGACTTTTTCATGCGAGTGCTGAAAGTTGGCCCTGTCATCGATGGAAAAGAACTCGCGGACGGCGGGAGTGGGTACGCTGACGTATTGAATCCCGCGACGGGGGAAGTGATCGCGCGCCAAGCGTGCTGCAGCGACGCGACCGTCGATCGAATCGTCGAATCCAGCGATTGCGCGTTTCACTCGGCGGCCTGGATGGGGATTTCGCCCGCGGCCCGTGGCAAGCTTCTGCTCGGGCTCGCGGACCTCGTCGAAGCCGAGGCCGAGAAATTGGTCGAACTTGAACTGCTCGACACCGGCAAGCCCATCTCGCAGTTGCGCGGCGGGGAGATTCCGTTAACGGCGGCGCTGATTCGTTACTACGCAGGCGCTGCGGACAAGATCGAAGGTTCGGTCAAGAACACCCCGGGAGGTCTGCACTTTACGATGTGGGAACCGTACGGCGTCGTCGCGGGCATCCTGCCGTGGAATTATCCGCTCGTGAACGCCGCGCTCAAAGTCCCGCCCGCTCTCGCGGCAGGGAACGCGATTGTGCTCAAGCCGTCGGTTGAGACGCCGCTCGCGACCGTCGAGTTCGCCAGGCTGTGCACGCGCGCCGGATTCCCGCCGGGCATTGTCAACGTTGTCACCGGCAGCGGATCCAAGGTGGGCAACCGCCTCGTGGCCCATCCCAAAGTGAAGAAGATTTCGTTCACAGGCTCGACAGCCGTAGGTATCGCGATCCAGAAACTCGCGGCGGACCAGATGAAGGACGTGAACCTCGAATGCGGCGGCAAAAACGCGATCGTCGTGTTCGCCGACGCCGACCTCGACCGTGCGGCCGACGCGACGCTGTTCAGCATCTTCGTCAATTGCGGTCAGTTGTGCGTCGCCTGCTCGCGACTCCTCGTCGAGGCGTCGGTTGCCAAGAAGTTTGAGTCGATCCTCAAAGCCAAGCTCGCCAAGGTCAAAGTCGGCGATCCACACGATCCGAAGACGCTCGTCGGGCCGATGATCACGCGTTCGCAATATGAGATCGCGCTCAAGTATTTCGAAGTGGCGAAGCAGGAAGGCTGCGAAATTCTCGCCGGCGGTGGCAAACTTTCCATGAAAGGCAAACTTGCCAAGGGTCTCTGGCTTCAGCCCACGCTCGTGAGCGGCGCAAAGTCGGGCATGAAGGTCGCCGACGAGGAAATCTTCGGCCCCCTGCTGAGCATCCTCCGATTCCGCGATGAGGCAGAAGCCATCAAGATCGCCAACGCGGTCGAATACGGCCTCTCGGGATCGGTCTGGACTTCGAACGTCGAGCGCGCAAACCGCATGATTTCCGCGATCGACACCGGCATTGTCTGGGTGAACACAATGCTCGCCGGCTATCCGCAAATCCCCGTGCCGCCGCACAAGATGAGCGGCCTCGGCGTCGAACTCGGCATGGAGGGATTGCTCGCCTACTGCAAACGCAAGAGCGCAGTGATCGGCAGCGACGATAAGGCGCCCGTAGGCTGGAACTTAAAATGAGCGCCGTAGCCGTTCACGGGCCAGGCGGGCGGGACACGCACATTTTCCCGGGAAACACGTCGGGCAACCAGCCAACCTGACGATGCACCTCTCTTGAATTCGCCGGGAAAATGAACCGTGTTTCCACAACCGGCAGGGCATCTGTCGCAAAGGTCCGCCCCTAGGCCGTTACCTTCAGCAATCGGCAGGCGTCCTCGTAGCCGGGGGCGCGGCTGCCGTGCTGATCTTTGCGATCGTAACCATAAGCGCTCGCCGTGACTCGGGCCAGGCCGATGAGCTGCCGCCAACGGAACGCTGGACGCGTGGTGCGGAATTCCTCGCTGACCGTCTGAAAGTACTTCTCACCGTGCAGACGGCCATCTTCGCTGATTGTGTATTTGAGCAAGCGATCGAAGACGGCATCGGGCGAATGACCGCGCTCGCCATAAATCGCGATCGCGGCCGCGGCGCGCCCCTGATCATTATGGCGAACGGCGTCTTCGGCTACGGCCAGCAAGCCTTCGCGATCGGTGGCCTCGATCGCCGCGCGGTGTTCCGACGTGGGATACAAATCCGACTTAAACGGCGTGTGGACCGCCACATGATATGCGGCCACGACCAGACCCGAGATGGCGTAACGTGGCTCGGAAAGACGGGCCATGTTTCGCCAGGCGTTGGTCGCGTCGGACGTATGCACGCCCGCCGAATCGCCGTGACTTCGCCACGGATCAGGTCCCTGCCGCAAGACCATCAAGTTCGACGCCAGCGAAATGGCTTCGCCCACCACCTCGGGACTGATCCCATCCGCAAGTGCGGCGGCGGCGGCCTCAGCTGATTGTACGGCAGGTCCCTGGTAGATTGTGCGGGCCAGGTCTTCCACGGCGGCATCGCCCGGGTCGCGCGTCCCGGGTTGCAGGCCATCGAGCTTGTACTGATCGAGCAGTTTGGGCATCAGCGCACGAATTGGCGACTCGGCCTGCTTGTGGTTGATGCGCTCCTGCTCATTATGGCAGCAGAATCGGACGCATTGCCTCAGGATTGTGTACGCATGCTCCTTGCCTAGCAGGTCGGCGAGTCCCTTGGTGCGATACGCGAATACAAACCGATGCACGTTGATGTCGTCCTGCATGGCGGGCTGCAGAAGATTAAACGCATCCAGCAGGGAAGCCTGCGCCATGGGCGCAAAGAGCTTCTGCGCCTGTTCCACATCGGCGCGACGACAAGCGTCGCGGAGGGCGATGCCGGCATTCTCGACAGTCGCTTCTTCTGCCGCGCGCATTTCGCGCAGGGTCTTCTTGGAAGCCCCGCCGAATACCTGAATCTGCTGCGCGTTGCGATACAGCACCTTGAGCACAGGCAGGGGCCGCCGTTCGGATGGAAGGCTTTCGGTCATTTGCCAGGCCGGCAGCATCGCCATTGCCGTGTGAAAGCCCACGTAATCCTCACCGCCGAAAGTTTCGGCGTTGGCCAAAGCCGCCGCTGCGATCAATGTCTTGAGATCGGTCTCGCCGCGGCTTAACTTCTCCACAAGAATCGGCTGAAGTTTATCGGCCGGAGTGCCTTGCATCAGGTCGACTAGCGCGTCGTACTGGCCAAAGGTGAGCGCCTCAGGCCCGTCGTCGGCAAAGGCCGTAGAGAAACCCAAGTCCTGGGCCAGCGTTGAGCCGAGGCCGGCAATCAGCATTCCGCTACCAACGTTTTCCAAAAAGTTACGGCGGGTGGTGGGCATGATTGTTTCTCCGGGTGAGAGGGAGGTTGGAGGAGGGGAGCCGGCGCAAGGCCCTGCCCGTCTTCTTATTCGGGTCTTCAGCAGAGTTTGTGGGTAGTTTCAGCGGTTGATCATGGGGACGGTTGGATATTTTCAGGCATCGCTCGGGCGTTCAATGCTGAGCAGAACAAAGGCCGCTTTAGGCACTGTTGAATTCGCCAGAGCAGCCAGGCGTCATTGACGCGCCCTTCGGCCTGGTGATCCCTTGTCGAGTTGCGTCCCCGCAGTGCTCGACTCCGTTTCACCAGGCAAGCTGCAGTTTAGCAACAACAAAGTCAAATGGGCGACCAGAAAATCCTACGGCTTCCGCACGGCGAAAGTCGCAAAACCCGCGTTATTTCACAACCTCGGCCCCCTTCCCGAACCAGAATTCACCCACAAATTCCGCTGAGGAGGCGAAATGAGGGACTTCGATGATTGCTGGTTCGTAAACCGTCTGGCGCCAGCATCCGACTCGGTGCTCGATTCCCAAGGGTGGCAGATTTCGATTTCCGTAGTAGTCCTGGACGGCTCTTGTAACAAGCCGGCTTAAATTACGCTCGCGGGAGAGTAAGCATTGCGACGGCCGCGTGACGCCTCGGCAAGCTTTACGTCGGCGGCATCTTCAGCGTAAGCGTAGAGAGGCTGCTCGACTTGATCGTTCAACTGCCCTTCAATTGGTCGCGGCTCAATTCATTTAACAACGGCTCGCCAGCACGATAGCGTTGAACGTTTTGCGCGAAGATGTCGTAAATCCTTGACAAAAAATGCGGGCTTGCGGCGGAGCCAGAGATATGCGGAGTCAGTATCAAATGGGGTAGTTCCCACAGGGGGTCCTCGGCAGGCAGTGGATACCGGTAATGAACGTCGAATGACGCTCCCCGGATCCACTTTTCACGCAGGCACCGCTCTAAGGCCTGCCTTTGCACAATGGGAGCGCGTGCCGGATTGATGAGCACCGCCGTGGGTTGAAGCATCTGTAACTCGCGCTCTCCAATTAAACCCTCGGTCACAGGGGTAAGAGGCATCGCGACAATAAAGTAGTCCAGTCCGCCGAGGAATTCCGTCATCTGCATCGGAGAAAAAACACGATCGGGCAACAGTCCTTCGGGATCTCCGGTCCCTTGCGTGCAATAAATCAGTTCCCGCTTCTTGAGTGTTCCGGTGCGCGTCATCGCCCAAACATTCATGTGCATGGCCTTGGCCAGTCGAGCCGTCTCGCGGGCGATGCCTCCATAGCCGTAGAAGCCCACTGTGCGGCCATAAATGTCACTTTGAAATCGGGCATCTTGGGCCCAGATCCTATTTGTCTGGTTCGCTAACTGGGCGAGCATGTCCCGCTCCCACATCAGCATCATCATGACGTTCCACTGGGCAATGGGACTATCAAAATTCCCCAGTCCGTTCGTGACGCGAATCCCGCGCTCTAAAATAGGAAGTTTTAAAATGTGCGAATAACCAGCGGACGTCAATTGCATCCATTGGAGTCGATTGAAATCGGCGAAGTTGGCGGGCGGATGCTCGCACAACAAGACATCCGCCCCCTGCATCAACTCCGGCGGCATTGCATCTCCCTCATTAATCAAGGGGCTGACACGAATTTCGGATTCGGGATCCAGTGCGCGGATGCGAGCGAAGGCTTCTTCGCAGGCAGCGATCGATACGACGATCGTTAAATGTGTGGTCATTGTCTCGCGTTCCTGCAATCTTCGGCGCTACAGCAGGTCTGATTTTCCGGGAACGGGATTCCATTCTCCCGAGCCGCCGACAAAAGGAAACCGATCCTTGATTGAGTCCGTCAGGCGGACACCGAGTCCCGGCACGTCCGGCGGCAGGATGTATCCATCCTGGAAGCGGTAGCCCTCGGCATAAATCTCTGTGTGCAGTGGCCCGGCCAGCGGTGGAATCTCTAGGATCGCAACGTTGGGGGTCGCGAAGGCGGCGTGAATGTTCTCCATCACACCCCCCCCGGACGCCCAGGCGTGCGTGGCAGCGCGCTTTCCCTTGGCCGCGAACATTCGCGCCACGTCCAAAAACGACCAGATTCCAATGTAGGCCGCATCGGGCTGTGCGATATCCAGGGCGTTGCGTTCGGCAAACTGCCAGAACTCTTCGCGGGTGCTTAGGCATTCACCGCCGGCTATCGGTACCGCTGTACTCGCACACAATTCGGCGTATCCCGAAAGATCGTTGTAGTGCAAGGGCTCCTCAAAGAAGAGCAAATCGTATGACTCCAGTGCGCGGAGAACCGACTTGGCAAGGCCTACATCCCAGGTACGTGTGTTTTCCTTCTCGGCATTGCTCATATGTCCGTCGAGGCAGATTTGGAATTCTTTGCCGACATGTTTGCGGACCGCCTCGAGTTTCTCACATTCCATTTCCACCCAGGCCTGAACGCCGTGCGCGGAGAAAGACTCGGCCGTCTTCATGTTAAACCAACCCGCGGCGACCTTCGCTGCCCGGAATCCCGCTTCACGATACAGGTCGAGCTTCGCCAGCAGGTCTGACCAGGGGTAATTGCTGACACAGCCCGTGGCGTAACAAGGGAGTCGGTCGTGCAATTTACCGCCGAGCAATTCGTGGACGGGCAAGCCAGTTATTTTTCCGCGCAGGTCCCACAGAGCGCCTTCAATGCCAGCCAGGACATTGACACCCAGACCCGTTCGAGCCCAGAAATTGGCGCACCGATACATTCGCTCCCACAGCCGCCGAGGCTCAATCTCTCGTTCGTTGAGCCCCACCAGAATCGGCTTGAAGAACTCGACGATGTTAGGAACCAACTCCGGGACGTGGTAGCCGACGTAAGTCTCTCCGATGCCGACAAGTTCCGTGTCGGTGTGGATCTCGATGAATGCGGCAGATCGACGCTGGCGCAACGGCTGCAGATACGGATCATTGCCCGATGGACCGGTCAACAGGATGGTTTCAACGTCGGTGATCTTCATCGTCTAAACTCTCGCAGGGTTCGCTCAATACTGTCTATGGTCAGCTTGAGAAGGACCGATTTGAGACTTCGCCTCTTGATTGCAAAAACAGCAATTGTGCTTGGGCCGTTTAGAGGCTCCTAAAATTCGAGAAGCTCTGGAGTGTTCCAGTTACCTTACTGGAATCTTTGTGGGAACGTTCCGCGCTGCAGGTAACAGGTGGTATCCGGCTGGTAGTAGTTTTGGATCCAGTAGACCGAAAGTTCTTCCGGGTCCGTCTGCAGAACTCCCCATGCGGGGGAAGTGCCCGCGTGCATCCAATTCTTGACATCCAATCCGGGACGGATCCAGGCCTCCATGAAACTACGATCGAAGTTCACACCATCGCGTGAAGAGAGAAAGACCACGTCGGAGATGCCGCCTCCCGGATGGTTCCGAAAATCATCTCGCCGCTCGTTTAACCGGTCCCCGAACGCAACGTAGAGGTGCGGTGCTCGAAAGTAGGGCGTCACTAACAAATGATTGAAGTGTTCCCCCGGCGCGCCGCCGTATTCGAGGAATTGCTGCTCGGACCAATGGAGAAGGTCTTTGGAAGTCGATGTCCGCACATCGCGTAAGCCATTGCGAAACTTCCGGTGGTACTCGACGAACAGCTCGCGGATCGGGTCCCAGAACGCGATGTTCTGGGCATCGAAGGCGTGCCCATATTCCTCGAAGATAACCTGATCCTGTATCAGCTTCCAATGAATGCCATCGGGAGACTGAAACGCCAAGTTCCCGCCGTGACCGCCGGTGCCTTGCTCGTCGGGAAGAAAGTGCCTGCCGATCGCTTTGTACTTTGCGTCGGCCGAACAATCCGGCCGCGTATCCTTGAATACAACGAAATTGTCGGTGACGTTCGGCCACTTTTCAGTCGACGTCATGACGATGTTGTTTTCTTTGCTTCCGGTTGCTTCACTTTCGAACAAGCCCAAATTGGGCTTCGTCCAATGGATGCCGTCGCTGCTCTCCGCATAACATGTGACGGCTTTTCCGACGGCGGATTTGAGAATCCAGTCCCAATAGTCCTTGTCGGACAGTCCAATCAATGGTTTAGCGACAGGCAAACCCCGATACCACATCCGGAATTTGTCACCGTCCTGAAACAACGTGACGTATATGCTGCACGACCCGTCCCAGGGCGCGTCGAACTTTATCGCGACGTCGCGCAGCTGCGGCGAGTGCAGCTTGCGCGCGACTCCGTTCATGTTCGCAACAAGGAAATCGTCTAAGAACAACTCACGGCGCGAACCGATTTCAATCGCGGTGAGAGCATCATCCGCCACGCCTTGCAATGGCTCTCTCAGCAATGCCGTCAAAGTGACAAGCAGCGCAAATGCGACAACTTCTTGCAATGAATCGCTTCGAAATAGAACACTCTTAAGCATACAGTCCTCCCGGATAGTTACTCTCGGCTAACCCCGCTTCTTCAATTCTGCTGGCGAGGAACAGTCAGGTCGTACCGGCCCTCGGATTCAGCCGTCACTTCCTTTTCCAGGGGCGACCGGTTGTTCGCGAACCGACCGTCGCTCACACGCGCCCACTCGTCGGTCATGGCGCCCGCGACGGCACGGTTGGGAAAAAGATCGTGTCATCCAGGGCGATCCCGCGGACGACTATGGCTATGCGAGTTTGACGTTCGTAGATAATCTGGCGTTGATCAGCTATCACCAGAGAGACGGCGTTCATGTCGCACGAATTGACATCGATTGGTTTTACTTAGGATCAGGTGAGTAATGTCGGCGCTTTAATGCGAAAATGCCGCCGGTAACCGCTCTGGCTGTAGGATTGCAATCTTACCGTCCGTATTTTCTTGAAGAGCCCGTGGGCAAGTTGGCTTTTGCTTGGATGACGAGACCCATAGCAAGATCGACCGCGTCCCTTCCTCAATGGCGACCGGACCGACCAAGCGAACCGACTCGACATCATTCGAAAGCTTTGCCCCCGGAAACTTACCAAAGAAGGCCGTCGGAAGCCCCTTGATTTCGGCCTGGCCCTGATCGACCGTCCCTTCCTCGTCGATCAACTCTCCCTGGGGCAGGAAGACTGCCGCCAATGCGTCAACCTTGCCCGCATTGAAGGCCGCCGTCAGACTCTCGGCGCTCTTGCGAACGGCCACAATCGAGGGATCTTCTTTGTCTTGGCCTTGGGCCGAAGGCATCGACGCGGCAAGAAGCAGCAAGGTCGCGATCGTTCGACCCATTGTTCGGAAACAAAAACACATGCGAACACCCTCACAAAAAGTAAACGTAGACACCCCAAACCGGACCCCAAACCGGACCCTGCATCGACGCCAAAAAACCACACCGGTAACATGGTAGCAGGAACTGTTGCATCTTCACCAGGACCTGCTTGAGGATGCCTGCCATGGCCATCAAGATGCGGTCGCCGACTCCGCCGCCGGCATAACCGTCGACGGGCCAGGCGAGCGGGACAGGCGCATTTTCCCGGGAAACTCGTTGGGCAACCCGCCAACAGGACGATGCACCTCTGGGGAATTCGCCGGGACAATGAGCCCGTCCCCGGCTCCCCGGCGGTTACCTGAAGTGAAAAACGCCCTTCAAGCAACATTGCCACTGTTCGGCCTTTCATGCATCATTCGTGATTCGCCCGGTGCGCCGGGATTCGTCCTTCAGATTTCGTGATTCTTCATTCCCATGCAGCTTCTCCTTGCCACCGCCGATGCACCGACCGCCTGGCAAACGCTGCTGCAATGCCTGCTGACGGGCATCACCAACGGGTCGCTCTTTGCGCTCATTGCCCTCGGCTACACGATGGTCTACGGCATTGTGGAGTTGATTAATTTTGCTCACGGCGAGGTCGTGATGCTGGGCGCGATGCTGGCTCTGACCCTCGTCGGCGCGTTGGGCCTCGACGCCGAAACCGCGACCACCGCCCGCCTGGTCCTGGGCCTGCTTGCGACGCTGTTCATCGTTTCGCTGTTTTGTGCCCTGCTTAATCTGTCGATCGACCGCGTTGTGTATCGACCGTTGCGCAACGCGCCAAAACTGGCCCCGCTGGTATCGGCCATCGGCGTTTCTTTTGTGCTGATGAACGTCGGCCTGCTCTGGAAGGACGCGGCCGACCTCGACTTCCCCGATCTCATTCCGAGCCGAAATCTATTGGGCGAAGACGCACACATTCGCTTCACGCTCAAGGACGCGATGGTGATTGCCACGATTGTTCCGCTGATGGTGGCGCTAACACTGTTCGTCAAGTACACGCGCACCGGAACGGCGATGCGGGCCACGGCTCAGGACGTTGTTGCTTCCCGGCTGATGGGCATCCATGTCGATCGCGTCATC
>SXHT01000015.1 GCA_005773095.1 Planctomycetaceae bacterium | reverse complement strand
GTCGCAGCGCGTGCGAAACCAGTCGGACGCGCTTGCCAAGCCTTCGCCAGGAGCGACCATCCGGACGAAGAAAAGGTAGCAGGAACGGTTTATAAATTCGGTTCCTGACACCGTTTCACAGCCGGGAACGATCTTCACGCTCAGAAAAACCAGCACCAACGGCACAAAAGCCGACGCAATGACCAGGTACATCATCCGCGAAGCCACTTCACGGCGAACGGGCTCCAACTCGCTGTGGCTGACGATCTCGTCGCGCAGCGCGCCGGCGAAGACGAAGGGAGGCATGCGGGTTTCAAGTCAGGGATTCAATGAGCACGATCAGCGGCGCGACCAGTCCGCTCACCACGTAAATCACCGTCACGGTCACAAACAAAAACGCGACGGGCGGAATCACGACCGTTAACATATCGCTTTGCAAGTCGCAGCGCGTGCGAAACCAGTCGGACGCGCTTGCCAAGCCTTCGCCAGGAGCGACCATCCGGACGAAGAAAAGGTAGCAGGAACGGTTTATAAATTCGGTTCCTGACACCGTTTCACAGCTCAAACGATGGGCGGCGGAACGCGTCCGCAATCCTTCCGGTTTGTTCGTCGCATCATCGCTTCACCAACTTGGATGCACGTGGGTTCCGCGCGTTACACACTCCGTCCAACTTTTCTCAACTCACGGATTTCGCCCAGAATATTGGCTTTGGCGCAACTGTGCGTGTACGCCGATCAAGGTGGCGCGTACTTCGTACTCGAAAGTATTGAAGAGCGGCCCTGCGTCTGCCGCGGAGATTGTTCCTCCCCTGGCGTCGTGATATACTCGCGCATTATGAGCCGCTCCTCCCTTGAGCCCGATATCGCCTCGCACGATGCCGAACTCATTTCGAGGCTACGCAGCGGCGATGCGGCCGCGTTTGAGTCGATGGTTCGGATGTACGGTCCGCGGATGCTGGCGGTTGCTCGCCGATTCATGCGGGACGAGGACGACGCCGCCGACGCCCTGCAGGACGCCTTCCTTTCCGCATTCCGATCGATCGATCGATTTGCCGGGGAAAGCCAACTGGCAACGTGGCTGCATCGAATTGTGGTCAACGCATGTCTGATGCGGCTGCGGCGGCGAAAAGTTTCGGAGGTGTCGATCGACTCGCTGCTTCCGCAGTTCCAAGAGGACGGGCACCAGATTCGATCATCGACGGAATGGCCCAGCTCCAGCGCTGCGCTGGAGCGTTACGAAACCAGGCAATTGGTGCGGCAGTTGATCGATCAGCTTCCTGATGCATATCGCGAAGTACTCCTGCTGCGAGATATCGACGAGATCGAAACGGACGAAGTGGCACAACTAATGGGAATCTCCGAGGGAGCCGTCAAGGTGCGGCTTCACCGGGCGCGACAATCGCTGCGATCGTTATTGGACCCCTACATGAAGAGCGAACAGATATGACTTGTCGCGAGGCACTCGACTTTCTGATGAACTACATCGATGGCGAGCTTGCGCCTGACGTGCGCGCCACGTTCGACAGGCACCTGGACGCATGTGCCAGTTGCCGCGCCTACCTGGCCAACTACCAGCAGACGGTGCGCGCAGGCAAAGCCGCGTTTGCCGCCGACAGCGATGACCAAGCCAGCGAAATGCCCGAGGAACTCATTCGGGCCATGATAGCGGCGCTCAAGCCTCTGTAGCGATCGGCGGGGTTCCTTGCCGCGCTCGAGATTGCCAACTTCGCTTGGATCGTCGGCGGCGGCTACTCGACCTCACGAATGCGGACGTTGTACAGCTCGGAAATCTCTTGTGGCGATCTCTCTGAAAGGTAACCGGACACGGGCCAGAAGAGGGGGACAGACACATTTCCCGGGACACACGTAGGACAACCTCCTGACAGAACGATGCACCTTGCGCGAATTCGTCGGGAAAATGTGCCAGCCCCCGGCCCGTGAACGGTTACCTGTCCGCCATGGCGCTGGGGTTGGGCAGAGAGCAAGGCAGATTGCCCGTCATCCAGGGTGCTAACGTCCTGCCGCAAGATCCCCAAGAAGGTAACACCAGGGTAGCACCGACCGAAAAAACCAGCTGGGGAATAAGGATTCGAACCTTAACTAAATGGTCCAGAGCCATTCGTGCTACCGTTACACCATTCCCCAATCCATGCCCCCAAAGCATGGGACCGCGCGATCCGATCCCCGGAAATTGGCGCGAAATTCTTCCAGCGGGTTCGCACATTTTCGTGCGAATCTTCTCTTTCAAGTTAGGACCGGCGGAGACTAACGTCAAGAGTCGAGGTAAGTTGCGACGAACGCCTGTAACCGTTCACGGGCCAAGAGAGGAGGACAGGCACATTTTCCCGGGGAACCACGTTGGACAACCTCCTGACAGAACGATGCGCCCTGCGCGAATTCGACGGGAAAATGAGCCAGTCCCCGGCCCGTGAACGGTTACCGAGCGCCTATCAACCCGAAGCATTGGCGAGGGAGTGACTTGCATGCCAATTCGCACTTTCTTCGCGGACGCCTTGGGTTGGCGAAAAATACGGGTTGGCGTCGCGAATTGACGGCTTTTGCGCTCCGGGCTTAGAATCGGTGGGCAGCGTACCGCTTTTGCGTCCGATGCGCACCGCACTTCCGCCAGCCTTGTTGGAGTTCCATGGCCTTCCTGCAGGCATATCAAGGTGAGACTGCCGCCAATCTGGTGCCCATTCCGGGCGCGAACGTGGTATTGGGACGTCATCCCGATTGCGATATCGTGCTCGACGCGGCCGCTGTCAGCCGGCAACACGCGCAAATCAGCACGGAGTCGGGCGCATTTTTTGTTGAAGATCTTCACAGTCGCAACGGCACCTTCGTCAATGGACAGCTCATTCAGGGCCGGCATGCGCTTTCGGCCGGTGATCGCATCAAGATTTGCGATTTGTTGTTTGTCTTTCATTTGCACGATCCACGCTTGGGCCGGCCCCAGGCGCGCCCCGAGCCCGAGCCCGGCATGGGCACCGTCACCTTCGACGACGAAGGTGGTCCAACGGGCATGGACAGCTCAACGATCATGACCAAGCTGGACGTTGCCAAGGGTGGGAGCGTCCGGCTGTCGGTGAATGCCGAGGTCAAGCTGCGCGCGATGGTCGAGATTGCCCAGAATCTGGCGCGTGCTGTGGCGCTCGATGAGGTGTTGCCAAAATTGCTCGACAGCATGTTCAAGATCTTCAATCAAGCCGACCGCGGGTTCGTGATTCTTCGGCAGGCGGCCGATGGACCGCTGGTGACCAAGGCGATTAAGCATCGCCGCAGCGATCAGGAAGAGCATGTGCGGATCAGCCGCACGATTGTCAACGAGGCGATGGCGCGCAAGGAAGCCGTTCTTTCCGCCGATGCGGCGAGCGACTTACGTTTCGACGCCAGCCAGTCGATTGCCGACTTGCAGATTCGTTCGGTGATGTGCGCTCCTTTGATTAATGGTGAAGGTACTGCCGTGGGTGTGATCCAGCTCGACACCATGGATCAGCGGCAGCGTTTTCAGAAGGACGATCTGGACGTGCTGGCGAGTATCGCATCGCAGGCGGCGATCTCCATCGACAATGCACAGTTGCACGAGGTGCAACTCTCCCAGCGCGCCGTGGCGCGCGACTTGGAACTGGCACACAAGGTTCAGCGTGGCTTGCTGCCCCCTGCGCCACCGATCGTGCCCGGCTACCACTTCTTCGACTTTTATGAGGCAGCCAATCAGGTCGGCGGCGATTACTACGACTACGTCGAGCTGCGCGATGGCCGCATCGCGGTGGTGCTCGGCGACGTGTCGGGCCACGGCGTCGGCGCGGCCTTGGTGATGGCCAAGCTGAGCGGCGAGGTGCGGTTCGATCTGGCCAGTGCACCAACGGCCGCCGAGGCGCTGAATTGCATTAACACCAGTTTCTGCCGCAGCGGGTGGGAGGACCGCTTTGTCACGTTCGTGATCGTCGTCCTCGATCCGGCGAGTCACGAGCTGACCGTGGCCAATGCCGGCCATATGGCGCCGCTGTTGCGGACCACCAGCGGCAAGGTGACTCCGTTGGGCGAGGAAGCGTCCGGGGTGGTGCTGGGCGTTTCTGTCGACTATCCATACGAACAAACCACGCATAAGTTGAACCCCGGCGACGTGCTCATGCTGTATACCGACGGTATCAGCGAGGCGATGAACGAGTCGGGCGACCTGTACACCATCGACCGGCTTACCAGGCAGCTTGCGCTACCGGTCAAAGAACTGCCCGATATCGGCCGGCAGATCTTAAGCGACGTGAAACGCTTCGTCGGCACCCGCAGTCAAAGCGACGACATGTGCCTGGCCTGCTTCGGCCGAAATGCCTGACCCTGGATTCGACCGATTGACGACCGCGATCGCCTGCACCAGCTTTTCGACCAGTCGCCGGGGAGCTATCCCAAAAACTTCTGCCGCACTTCGCGCAAGGTAGTGGCGGCGGGCTTGGGTAAATTGCCGGCGTCAAACAGGCCGGCGTTTGGCAGTTCGTGCGTGGCGGCATCCAGCAGTTGGTTCCAGAGGATACCTTGCACGCTCGGCTTGGCCAGTAACAAAGGCACAAGCTGCTCGACCCATTGGGCCTGTAATTGCAGCAAAGTCTGCCCGTTCGTCGCGGCGAGTGGCCGCACTTTCACGCGGGCCTTGGGGTCGGGTTCGCTGCTGCTGGGCATGGCGAGTGAAATCATCAGCGGCAAGCCGAGGCTGCTCCAGCGATCGATCTGACGGATGAAGTCGAGCGCGTCGCGCGGTTGGGTCGCGTCGCTGGCGTAGCCCAGGTTGATTTCCAGGCCGATGCCGGCAAGGCCCAGGTCCGCACGCACCAGCGCGTCGGCAAAGTGCAAGGGGGAGAAATCGCAATCCTGCGACCGCATGAATTCAGCCCAGGGCTGGTCGACGACAATCGTGATCGGCGTTCGCGGATCGACTGCTCGGACCGTTTCAATCGCCAACGCAGCCATCCGCAGGCGTTCTTCCTCGCCGAGTTCCAGCGTGTTGTTCACATTCATCCGGGCAGCAACCTGCCATAATTGGATGCGCCCCTGGTAGCGAGCAACCACGCTGCGGAGATATCCGTCAACGTGCGCAACCAGCGCGTCGATATCGCCTTCGTACAAGAACAGCCAGGGAGGCAAGCCCAGCCGATCAAACGCAAGCAAAGGCCCGGCGAGCACCTTCATATCGTTGGCCCGGCTCCATTCCACCTGCTTGTCGGGCAAGGACCAATCGCACTTGCCTTCGATTTGCTCGATATCACTCCAGGCGAACGGCACGATGGTGGTGTTAAAGGTGTTGACGACGTAGCGTCCAATTCCCTCTCCAAAGGTCATGCTGCCAAGATTGATGCCCAGTGCCGGTACAGCCCGAGATGGCTGCTTGCGACGAATGGCCAGCGCGTTCTCTGCGTACGCTCGAGACAGCTGTGCGACCAGGTCAAGAGCAATGGCGATGGCTTTTTCGGCAAACTGTTCGGCTTGCGCTGGATCGTGCTGCACGGTGGCAGCTTTGGAGAGCAACTCCAACGATTTGGTCAGCAGCGGCAAGCGCTCACCACCGGCAATGCCCGCCGACTGCCAGGTGGCCAACTGGTTACGAATCCGATGGATCGTACCGCGCGCCAGTTCCACGGTCAGGTGATACGGCTCGCCTCGCTCGATCAGGCAACCGGTCTGCAGCGACAACTCTCCGTGGCCGGGCACGATCCAGGGGATGTGAAGATTGCCCGAGTCGTCTTCCGAGCGACGGACCGTCAGTCCCTCATCGGTCCATTGCGTGCGGCTGCGCCATGGAATTTCGTCGAGGCCGGTGAAGTAGGCCCGCTCGACGGCATCGGCCGGCAAGGCCTGGCGGTTGGGAACGCGAAATCGCATCAGCCCCATCGTGGGCAAATCCGTCGACAGGTGAGTGGGAAAGTGACAACTTGCGAGTGTAGCCCGCCGTCGCGCGGGCGGCAACGGCGCGGTCCACCGATGGTCTGAATCGGACCACGCCGATTGGGTCGCAGCCTCCCAAGATACGCGGAGCATGTCGGGCCCAGGGGAGCCCGCGCGCGGGAAAAATACCGTATCTGCCCCCGTTCTCCTCACTTCCGCCGAAGTACTCTCGAATTTCCACGTTTGACTCCTGCCCTCGGTCCGCCTGCCTGCTATATTCACATTTTTGCAAAGGGAGCCATCATGCTGCCTGTTGTATTGCAAACGGATTTACCCCACTGGCCCGTGCGCCGCGGCAAAGTGCGGGACGTGTATGACATGGGCGACCGACTGCTGTTGGTCAGCACCGATCGGATCAGTGCTTTTGATTGGGTGATGCCCAATGGCATTCCCGACAAGGGTGTTGTGCTTACCCGACTGAGCGAGTTCTGGTTCGGTATGCTGGACGAGCCAAATCATTTGGTCACCGCCGACGTGGATGCAATGCAACTTCCACCCGACGTCGATCGAGACACGTTGCGCGGCCGGTCAATGCTCGTCCGCAAAACCAGCGTCGTTCCCATTGAATGTGTCGTGCGCGGTTATCTGGCGGGTTCGGGCTGGAAGGAGTATCGTCAGTCGCAAAATGTGTGTGGCGTGGCGCTGCCGTCGGGTTTGGTCGAAAGCAGCCGATTGCCCGAGCCGATCTTCACCCCGGCGACCAAGGAAGAAAGCGGGCACGATGAAAACATTTCCTTCGAGCGTATGCAAGACATTGTGGGCCGCGACCTGTCCGAAGAGCTGCGCCGACGGAGCATCGCGATTTACCAGCGTGGGGCCGAGCATGCTCGCAAGCGCGGCATTATCATTGCCGACACGAAGTTTGAGTGGGGCAGGGCAGGGGATCAGATCATTCTAATCGACGAGGTGCTTACACCGGATAGCAGCCGATTCTGGCCCGCCGACGATTACGCCGCCGGCCGTTCGCAAGCATCGTTCGACAAACAATTCGTCCGCGACTGGCTGGAAACGACCGGCTGGGACAAGAACAGCCCGCCGCCAGCGCTGCCCCATGAAATAGTCCAGCGAACTCGCGCCAAATACGTGGACGCGTACGAACGAATGACCGGTGATCGCTTTAGTTAGAGCCGGCGATGGCAACGCCGGAATGCAAACTTCGGATTGAGTTTGTGAACCGATGCCGTCAACGGAAAATGAAGGGAGTGACAATTGGCATCAATTGCCAATGACGCTCTGGCGGTACGAGGTATTGATAAATGGGCCAAGACAGCGGGAACAGGCACATTTTCAGGAACAGGCACATTTTCCCGGGAACCACGTTGGACAACCTCCTGACCGAACGATGCACCTTGCGCGAATTCGCCGGGAAAATGAGCCAGTCCCCGGCCCGTGCGTTCGTGCCATATCGGAATAGCCGCGTCTTCTACCGCACGAAATCATTGTAGATCATCTTCGTTCGTCCTGCCTGGCCGCCGCTTGTTTCCGGCGGGACCGGCCGCACGTTGCGAATGCGGCCTTGCGGAAGTTGGCGGTTGAGAGAGATCGGCTCGGGTGATTCGTAACGACCGATGTTGCCCGCTTCGTCCCGTACTTCCAGCTTGAGATAAAGCTGATGCTTGACGCGGCTGTCCATCCTCCAGGTATAGCTACCGGTATTCTCCAGACCGGCGGCGATGGGCGTCCACTTGCCCGATGGCTGGTCGCTGAAATAGAGCGCGATCGGACGACTTTCCAAGCGTGCATCGCGGGCGTCCCAATAGATGGTCAATTCGTCAGGGTTGTTGCCTGGCTCGGCGCCGGTGAGCGTGGCTTGCGGGTGGGTGAGATCGACGCCGATCCAAAGTTCGGGCCGGTCTCCGCTGCGCGGCGCCGTGCCGCTCAAACCGCTGGCGCTATGCACCACGACGTGGAAGCCGTACAGTCCTTCGCCACGGACCGTGACCACCAGAGGGCTGCGGTTGTCGGGATCGGTGCCGAGACTCGTCCACGACGTCCCGCCGTCGCGCGTGCCAAAGAGTTCCACCTTGGCGACCCCTGCCGAGCCGACCGACTCCACTTCGTATTCGATCTCAAACGTTCGCGAGTTGACCATTTTTGGCCGCTCGGCCGGCGAGAGATCAGTGAAGTCGAATCGTGTGCTCGACGACCGGCCGAGCGAGCCATCGCCATCGACGTCCGCAGACCGGCTGCGGTTTGCGCTGGTATCACCGCTGGCCGTATGAACAAATCCGGGAGAACGTTGACCCCCGGGCGAATTCCCAACGCGCCAGTCTGAATCGCCGCTGGCAGGCGAGTCGAGCGGCCGGCTCGGCGAGCCCTGGGCGGGCCATGCTTGAACTGGCGGTGCTTCCGTAGTCCCCCTTTCTCCCTGGGAGAGGGCCGGGGTGAGGGGCGCCTTCGCCGTCATTGATTCGCCAACTCCATTCGGTCGATCGCGATAGCGGTCGAAAGGATTTCGTTCGACGTCGGTGTCGGCTGCAGCGGGATTGGAAATGGGCAATGCGCGCGTCTCGCGCCGGTTCACGCCCATCTCCGTGACAGCTCGTGGCGGTCCCGTATCCACGTTCGCCGGAGTACCGAGCGACGGGCCACCTAGCTGCGGCTCTCCAAGCCGCGGTTGTGAGTCTTCGCCAGGGCGATTCTGCGATCCGAAAGATTCGCCGACTTGGGCTGCTTCGCCTCCGACGGGTTTCACCACCACTTGCGTGACCGCGGGATTGCCCGCTTGATCGGAAACCTGAATTCGCAGCGTGATCGGCCCTGGTGCGTTCTGGGGCCACCACACTCCGTCGCCGGTGAGCGTGCTGCGTCCTTCGGTGATACGCGCCTGGCTGGCGGCAAGCTCTTCCCATTCCCCGGTGTCGTCGGTGCGGTATTCGATCTTAAGGCTATCAGGCTTCAGGCTCGGATC
>SXHT01000108.1 GCA_005773095.1 Planctomycetaceae bacterium | reverse complement strand
CCGGATGATATATGAATAACCTATTCAGTCAAGGAACCAAATGCGATTTCCTGAAACAGTTCCATCGGCCTCTTGACGGCCATTCCTGCATGAGTTAAAACATCTCTAACTAACCTGTCTATATTGCTTCTCCATGCCTCTATGACTGCAGTTCGATCTCGCACAATCGCTCGTCGAGTGCGACCGGTTTCGGCCGCAGTGCGTTCCGGCGCAGAAGGAACTGATATGCCCAGCACCACGGCACCGAAATACCAGGTCATCCTCGACGACCTCAAACAACGAATCACCGATGGCAGTTTTGCGCCCGGCCAATATCTTCCCTCGCAGAATGAGCTCATTGAGCGCTACCGAGTGGCGACGGGTACGGTCCGCCAGGCGCTGATGATTTTGTCTTCCGAAGGTTGGGTGCGACCGGAGAAGGGGCGCGGGGTCTTTGTCCAGCCCCAAGAGTCGCGTCAAGCGGAACAAGCGGCGCCATCGAACGTTCGACTGCGAAACGTTGGATTCGCCGTCGTTGGGGATTTTTCAGAGTACGAGCCGGAACTGCAGGTGGTCCTGCATGGGGCGACATCCGCCTTACAGGACTCGGGATTCCACCTGTCCTACCGCATCTTCCCTCGCGATGAACAACTCTTGCCGCGACTGTCGGCCTTTCTGGAAGATGTTTCCTCGCTGATTATCACGCGTGACGTAACGCACGAGGTCGCCGAGGCCGTTCGCGCTTCCGGGGTGAAGGCCGTGTTTCTGGACTTTCGTCCGCCGGGATCCGGTGAGCATGAGGGGTTCAATCTGGTGTGTTGCGAGGCGGAACATTCGGGTCATTTGGCCGCGCACATGCTGGCCGTTTACGGTCATCGCCAGTTGGCGGTGTTCAGCCCGCTGGCGGAATCAAGCGAATATGTCAGGGCGTCGCTGGAAGGAATGCGGCGGGCCTGCCAAGAATCTGAACTTGCTGAACCGCGTGTGTACTTCGCGACCCAGCGCGATCAAGAAGAGCGCGCGATCCGCGAGTTGATCGACGACCACCAGATCACCGGCATTGTCGTTATTAACGACCAGTCGGCGTGCCGCCTGATCAGTGACTTGCGGCAGAGTGGTATCCGAGTTCCCGAAGACAAATCGGTTGTTTCCATCGGCGGTCTGCCGCGTGAGCAGTTGAGCGAACCGCACCTGGCCCGAGTCAATCGCCACTATCACCGCCTGGGCGCGGAAGCGGCTCGGGCTGCCATTAGTCAACGTGCCGAGGTCGTCCACACGACATACGGAGTGAATTTTGAAGCCGGCGCCACGTTGGCCCGTCGAGATTAGTTCTTCAATATCGAAACCGCCAACCCGAGGGAGACCGTCTATGCGCGAATGAGAGTTACTTGCCCCTTTTAGCAGCAGATTTCCGGCATCGATTTACTACCCAGCTTCTTTTACACAACAGGGGAATTGCTAATGTTGACACGTAATTTGATCAGAGGCTTGTTTGGCGTCGTCAGTCTTTCGATGATGGCCGGCGCAAGCCGTGCAGCAACGCTCACCGCCACGCTGGTGCAAGAAACCTGGGTGGCAAGCAATGCTTCGGGAAGCAATTTCGTGAGCGGCGTAGATGGGGATGGCGGAATTCCCGGCAACGAAATCGGCATGCAATTACGATGGGTCGATATCGGCGGCGGAACAATCCTGGCCCGCGGCGGGCTGGTTCAAGTCACCCTGCCGACGATCGCCGCCAATGAGTTTGTGACCGGTATTAAGTTGACCTTGTACAGCACCGAAGGAGCCAACCCTTCGCTCAGCATGCAGGTTGGCTGGACGAGCGTTGCCGATAACCCAGACGTCAACACCGTCACGTTTAACCACGTGGCCGACGGCATTGACAATGGCAGCATGGCAATCGACTGGAAGGGGCTGGTTAACATCAGCAGCGAACCAGGCAACTCAGGGACAGCCGGATCGTTAAGTCCGGCCGTCTACAGCGATTTGACGCCAGCCGATGGTGTGGCCCAGTTCATTGCCGACACGATTGACACCGCGGCGACCCCGATGGTGACGCTGATATTGGGTCCGACAGGGAGCAGCAATCACATCGCCCTCTTTCACGGCAGCGACCCGACCCCTGCCGGCGAGCAGCCGAATCCCCTGTATTTTCCTAAGCTTGAAGTCTTTACTGAAATCGTTCCGGAGCCGCATACCGCAATGCTGTTTTTGATCGGTAGCCTAGGGTTGGTTGCCGTTGGACGGAAGGTAAGGCATTGATGGAGTGTTGCGCGGTGCGGGACAGAGGAGAGGTAATTGTTCCCGTTTGTTTCCTCGTCACAAAGGAGAAGTTCCATGACTGCTCGCATTTCGTTTGGCGTTGTATTGACGGTAATAGCGTCATTGGTCGTTACCGCCGCAACACGAGCCGCAACCTTGACGGGCACGCTCGTCGAAGAGACTTGGGTGCAAACCACGGCCCCTGGAAGTAATTTCGTAGGAGGCATCGATGGAGATGGTTTCATCTTTGGCAATGAAATCGGCATGCAAACGCGCTGGGTTGATGATAACGGTACCGTCATCGCCCGCGGCGGCCTGGTCCAATTCACCCTGCCGACGATCGCGGCCAACGAAGTTGTCACGGGCATTCGATTAACGCTCCATAGCACGGAAGGTGCTAACCCTTTGCAGGACATGCTGGTCGGCTGGACGAGCGTAGCGGATAATCCCGACTTGAATACGGTGACGTTTAATGACATGGCCACAGGCACGGACACCGTTAATTTTGAAATTGATTGGAAGCCGCTTGTGAATTTCAGTGCCGAACTCGGAAACTCAGGCACGGCAGCTCCACTTGGCCCGGCCGTTTACAGCGACCTGACGGCGGCAAACGGCCTGGCTCAGTTCATTGCCGGCACAATGGACACCGTGAACACACCGAACGTCACCATCGTTTTGGCCCCGACCGGAGATGCCAACAACATCGCGCTTTTTCATGGCAGCGATCCCACCCCTGGGGGCGAAGAACCGGATCCGCAGTATTTTCCAAAGCTGGAGATCTTCACTGAGGCCACGGCTGGACTTGCCGGCGATCTGAACGACGACGGGTTCGTCGGTCAGGACGATTTGAACATCGTCTTGGGTGACTGGGGAAATATGCCACCGGGCGACCTACGTGCCGACCCCAGTGGCGATGGATTTGTTGGTCAGGACGACCTGAATCCCGTGTTGGCCGATTGGGGACAAGGCACGCCGCCTGTGTCCCTGGCGGGGAGCAGTTTGTCGGCGGCCGCGGTTCCCGAGCCGTCGTCGATCTTGCTCTTGGCAATGGCGATTCCCTGTGGGTTGACTCTTTACCGGAGGCGCCGACGACGGACCGCTTGAAATGGATCCCCGCAACGGAATAGGAATGTCGTCCAGCGTGTGATTCGCAAAACGTTCTTCATGAAGGGTAACAGATAACCAGTTAGCTGCCGCGGAAGTCGACAGAGGCCGGTGTTCGGCCCCGGCGGCTCTGGTTTGCAGGAGCGTAACCGTTCACGGGCCGGGGACTGGCTCATTTTCCCGGCGGATTCGCGAGAGGTGCCTCGTTCTGTCAGAAGGTTGTCCAACGTGGTTCCCGGGAAAATGTGCCTGTCCCCCTCTCCTGGCCGGTGAACGGTTACTGCAGGAGCTGCAACCGGTGGCCGCCTTGTGGGAAGCCAGTAAAGGAGGAAATGCCATCATGGTTGAATGCTTTGTGCCACGGCGCCGGCCGACAGCGGCGTTCGGGAAATCGCGTGGTTTTACGCTCGTGGAGTTGTTGGTGGTGATTGCCATCATCGGCATTTTGATTGCGTTGCTGCTACCCGCAGTACAGGCAGCCCGCGAGGCAGCCCGACGCATGCACTGCGCCAATAACCTCAAACAAATGAGTCTGGCAGTACACAATTACTTGGACGCCAACCGCGTATTTCCACCCGCAGCGCTTTGGGGTTACGCTCAGGGCAAGTGGGGCGTCAGTCTGCACATGGCAATCACGCCCTTCCTGGAGGAGCAAGCGCGGTTGGACTTCTTCGATCTGTCGTTGAGCACCGATGAGAGCGGCAACATCGACCAGAGCACTCGCATGCCTGCGGTGTATGCGTGTCCGTCCGATGGGGCACCGTTTATGGACATTTTCACCACGGCGACTCCCTTGGCATGCTCACACTATGCGGGGATCATGGGTTCCAAGACAATTAGTTCGGTGCCGTCCGGTGGCTCCGAAGGTCCTTATGCCACCGACGGATTGTTTTATCCCAACAGCCGCAACAGGACCAAGGACGCCACCGATGGTTTATCGAAGAGCCTGGCCCTAGGCGAACGGCTGAACAACTTGCGGGCCTGGAGTAAAGGGTCGGCTTACGATGTCAATCCGACCACTGAGTTGGGCGTTGTTTCCGCAAAGAATGTTGTGTATCCGATCAACGCCGATCCTCGAAAGGTATGCTATGCCCGAATTGAGGGCCAGACCGTTTTGAATTGCCCCGGGGGACGCACTTGTCTATTCAACGACCTGTTCTTTGGCAGTTACCATCCTGGAGGCGCGCAGTTTGCGATGGGGGATGGCAGCGTCCATTTCATCGCCGAGACGATCGACATGCCCACGTTTCAGGCGCTGGCCACCATCGCTGGCGGCGAGGTGACCCCATGGACGCCGTAGCTGGACGGCTCTGCTGCCCGCGTGTAATCTGCCTGGTGATCGTGGCAGCGGTCGGCTGCGGCAGGTCGGGGCCGAAGATGCATCAAGTCCAGGGTACGGTGAGCTATCAGGGCAAACCGCTGCCGTTGGGATTGGTGACCTTTGTGTCTAATTCATATCGACCCACATCCGCGTTGATCGATGCCAACGGACGCTATGAGCTGGAAGCGATTCCGGGCGAAAACAAGATCGAAGTCGTTGCCAACGCCTACGTCAACGACGGAAAACCAGATCCCCCCACTGGCGTCCGCATCGCCCAAATTCAGCCGCTCATCCCGGCCAAGTACAATCACTATCACACCTCGGGCGTTGTGGTGAATGTCGAAGCCCAGCCGATGAACGAAATTGACATTCATCTGAAATGAACCGTACGCGAGGCTTAGGCAGCATGGAAAAGCGACCGCTCAAGAATACTTCCTTGGAATTGTCCGCTGTGGGAATGGGCGGCGCTCACATCCAAAAGAATCAGGTCTACGCGTACGGCGCACGGGTCAGCGAAGCGGCCTCGATCGAAGCCGTGCATTTTGCGATCGACTCGGGCATCAACTTCATCGACACGGCGCCCTTGTATTCCGACAGCGAAGAAGTCTTAGGTCGGGCTATGGAGGGGCGAAGACACCAAGTGGTGCTCTCTACGAAGGTCGGCTGTTTTCGAGGCATTAACGACGACTCGCGCGACGGAGCCTGGCGATCGATCGAACAAAGTCTTTCGCGGTTGAAAACCGATCACGTCGAGATCCTGTTTCTGCACAGCTTGCAGGACGACCAACCGTGGATCGATCTCTTGGGCGGCGACAAGATTCTTGCCGCGATGCTTGATGCCCGCGAGCAAGGGGTGGCCCGTTACTTAGGCGTTTCCGGCACGAAGCCGCGACCGCTCATCGAAGCGATGCAAAGCGGCCTATTCGACGTCGCGATGACCTACTATGAATACAACTTGCTGCGGCGCGGCGCATTGCCCGTTCTGCGTGAAGCCGAGCGGTTGAAGATGGGACTGATCAACGCGGGGCCGCTCAATGGGGGCCTGCTGAATGGCGATCGGTCTGGTGAAATGGACGACCGCCGCCAACGTCGGCTCGATCCTGCCCTGGCCGACCGGATTGAGAAACTAGTCGATTTGTGCCGCGACCACGACTATAGCTCGCCGCAACTCAATCTGCGCTTTTCGCTAGCCGCGCCTTTTGCGTCCACAGTATTGGGAATGCGCAATCGAGTCGAGGTACAGGCCGCCTTGGACGCGGTTGAAAGGCCGCCTCCAGAATCGCTCTGGACTGCAGCCTTGCAGTTGATCGAAACTCCCTCGGACATCGGCGTACCAACAAACGCGTGATGTAGCCTCATGAAAGTGGACGAGATTGGCAAGCAGCTACTTGGCGGAATGCGGGAAGCCTCGGAGCGTTTCGTCTCCGGCAGCGGCGCGGAACCACTGAAAAGCTAGTGTCGGAAACACTTTTCTTAGGAGACCCCACGATGTCTACGCATCGCCGAGATTTCTTGCGAAGGGCCGGGGCGCTGGGCACGCTAGCGGCAATCGGAAAACCAGGCCACTGCGATGCGGCGGATGCGATCACCTCGCCGGACGACGGACCTGATGGCAAGTTCGACGAGCAGTGGCAGTCGTATGTCGATTCCGGCATCTATCCGCCGCGTCCGCACTTATTTCTCGATGACTTGTTCGTCGATCGAATGGAGAATGTTGAACGCGTGGTGCATCCGCCAAAGAAAGTCGGCGATCAACCTCTGCTGCGCGCGGAAATGCCGTGGGAAGGTGTCTCGATGGTGTTTCGCAACAGCGTGACCTACGATGCTCACGATCGCTGCTTCAAGATCTGGTATCGCGGCTTTCATCCCAAGATGGCCAGCGTTTCGAAGTCCCTATGGGCGTATGCCACGAGCGGCGACGGAGTTCACTGGGAGCGCCCCGAACTGGGGCTTACCGACTTCGAGGGCTCAACGAAAAACAATCTCATTTCATTCGGCGAGATGAACGACTTCAATTCCATTCTGACAACCGTCGTGCGCGATGATCGCGAGGAAAATCCCCAGCGGCGTTTCAAGGGAATCGGCACGGACGCTCACCCGGTGCGGTCGGGCGAGATAGCGATTCCCAATTTGAGGGACACTGGTTTTGAAACCGCGGGTGGTTTATTCGCCGCCTATTCAGCAGATGGCATTCGCTGGAAACCGCGCCGAGGCTGGCTGGCGGGGATGTTCCTGCGCGACGGCTCGACGCTGCACGGCTTCAATCCTGACATCAATCAGTGGGTGCTCTGGCAACGGCCGGGTTTTCTCATGGGAGGCCGGATGATCGGCGTCAGCTATTCGAACGACTTCGAGCATTGGACCGTGCCCCAAATAAGTCTCGCACCCGATGCGAAGGATCCGAAGGGCATGCAGTTCGATCAGTTAACCAGCATCGCGTCTCCAGACGGCGGATACATCGGCCTGTTGGCATGCTCAGGTTGGCAGGGCACGGGATTCAGTTCCGGCGAGGAGGTGCCACAATTGGTATTCGCGCGCGAGCCGCGAGTCTGGACGCGAATCAACCGCAAGATGTGGTTGGAGCCAGGACCCGAAGGAAGTTGGGAGGAAGGCGTCGTGATTCCCGCCAATCCGCTTGTCGTTGGTGATGAAGTATTTTGTTTTTACTACGGCAAGAACCGCGGGGCGGGATGGGGATCGCCGACATTCGACGGTAAGGGAACCACGACCGCCGCCTTGGGGCTGGCGAAGCTCGAACGCGACCGGTGGGTTTCCATCCGGGCCGAGGGCGCGGGCGGTTCGCTCACAACCCAGCGCATCTTCTTCGCCAATAATCAACTTCACGTGAATGTTGACGCACGCGGTGGCAGCCTGCGGGCCGAGTTGCAGGACGGTGACGGCAAACCGATAGCGGGCTACACCCTGGCGGAGAGCGATCCGATCAACGTCAACAGCTTCGACCATCTCGTCACCTGGCGGCAGGGGAAATCGGACTTTACCGGAGAGATTGGCACCGCGATCAACTATCCGCCAAAAACCAGCCGTGCACTGCGCGTCAAGTTCGCCTTGGAAAACGCCCACCTGTTTTCGTTTTCTTGCTGATCTGATGAAACGAGCAGCTACCATGAAAATCGCACCTTGGCTGAAGCACCGTTGGATTCCATTCGCCGTGCTGTGTGGTATGGCTGCGCCGATCAGCCGTGCGGACGATGCAGCATCCTCCCTGGCAGTGCGCAGCTCCCGCGTCTTGCCGGAAAAGCTGCCGGTCGAGCGCATTCCCGTGGGCGAACCAGACGACTACAAGCCATGCATCGCGAGACTTGGGTCCGGGGAGTTACGGTTGATTGCCTTCCATCAATACGCCCTCAAAGGCGACCCCCGCGGCCCGGTGCGCGAAGACATGATTCTGTTTCGGTCGACCGACGATGGCCGCACCTGGTCGAAGTCCGATGCATTACCAATCGTCGGACGCGAGCCCTATTTTTCATTAACGAAGCATGGCACTTTATTCATCACGGCGCACCTGTTGGAGCGCGACGAGCGAAATAGACACGGCTATCTCTACTGCTACGTGCATCGCTCAGCTGACAAGGGCCGTACATGGTCTACCGCGCCGATCTTGTCCCAGGACGTGCCGGAAGTCGGCGACAAGACTTGGACGCATACGAGCCGCAACGTTTTGGAACTGGCCGATGGAACGCTAATCCTGGGCGTCTCGGCGCCCAAAGGCAACGACTATCTCTGGCGCTCAGGCGATGGCGGTGAAACCTGGGACCGAACCTTGCGATGTGAATTCGAGGGCCTCGACAAGCAGCAAATCTGGTGGCCGTTTTGGGCGGAGACCGTCTTCTGGCAATCCCGCAACGGAGATTTGCTGGCCCTCCTGCGGGTCGACTCGAAGGTGTTCCCGTTGCCCGAAAGCGAAGTGCCGGAGGGCTACGGCGACCAGTCGGAGCGCCTCGTCGTCTTCCGCTCGCGTAACGGAGGTGGCAATTGGGCCTTGGACAAGCCGCTGGGCAGCACCTACGGCGAAATGTATCCGGCCATCTTGCGTCTTGCAGACGGACGATTGCTGATGACATTCACGGTGCGAGCAGTCAAAACGCCGCTGGGAGTTCACGCCGTCCTCGGAACAGAAAGCGACGACGGCTTTGAGTTCGACTTCCAACACGATCGAGTTGTTATCGATGCCAAGACGCCCGTTGGATCGGCGAGCGGCGGCGGTTTCGGACCCACCGTTCAAGCAGCCGACGGGACTCTGATTACGGCTTATTCCTATCGAGGCGCGGATAGCACAACCCACTTGGAAGTGGCCCGCTGGCGATTGCCGAGGTGAAGGGTTACAAAAGGCGAGCCTGCTTAAAGGACCAAATATTAGCCAAAAACAAGCGGAATGCTGACCCGGAAAAAACCGGGGTCCTGGAAGCGCAAAGATTTGGAGTAGAACTCTTGGAAGATCTTGGGAAAGTTTTGATTCGCAAATATCGCGCAATCACGGCGCTGCCCATTCTCTGCATCGCGATAGTCATGCCAACGGCTTCTGGCAAAGCTGATGAGGCCGGTGAGTTGGCAAAACTGCCGGCTCTGCACTCGTTTGAAACTTCGACGGGCGTGAAATACACCGTCGTTGGCGACAATCCGATAAAGCCGGCGCCAACGCTGATCGTGCTGGCCGGTGCTGCCGCCGATATCATTGGCGATCGAAGATACCTGCGGTGTGGAAACCGATCGGGCTATCGAGTTCGCCCGTCGCCTGTCCACCGAGGCGGCCGGCATGAATCAACCGGGGACCGTTGAGCTTCACGTTTGTCCGTCCAAGGGCCACGCGACACCAGCCGGAGCCGAAGAGCAGTCGGCTGCCTGGATCGAAAAGCTTAGATAGCCGGAAGCGCACGATGCTTCAACTGCACTGGATCGACATAGCCGTTCTGGCCGGGTATTTCACGTTCGTGATCGCGATTGGCTTGCTGGCGAATCGCCGCATTCGATCGACTGACGATTACTATCTGGGCGGGCACCGTTTCGGAAAAGCATTCACCATGATGTACGCCTTCGGCGCGGGAACCCATGCGGATAGCGCCGTGGGGCTGATGGCCCAGACTTACAAGCTCGGGATGGCCGGAATTTGGTACCAATGGTGCCAAATCTTCAACACCCCCTTTTACTGGTTGCTCAGCCCGATCTTTCGCCGAGCTCGTTGCCTCACGATTGGCGACATCTACGAAATGCGTTACGGCCCTTCGCTGGGCATCCTTTACGGTTTCTGGGGCGTGGCCATCAATATCGGGTATTTGGGAGTGACCTTGTACGGTTCGGCACGGCTCATAGAGGCCCTCACCGCCGGAAGAGTGCCGGTCGCTTGGGCGGTCATTGCGATGGTCGCGACCTTCGTTTTTTACAGCCTGGTCGGCGGCATGATTGCCACGATCTGGAACGAGTTTTTGCAGGGGATCATGACGATCGTGATGTCGTTTTTGCTCTTTCCTTTTTTATGGATCGCCGTCGGAGGGATTCCCGGGGTGCAAGCATCGGTCGTGGATGTAGATACCCTATTTCGAATGGTAGCGCCCGGGGAGATTGGCTTGTTCTGGATCGTAGCCGCGTGCGCCAATCAGGTGGTCGGCTTCCCGGCTGCGCCGCACATCCTCAGCAATAACGCCGCAGGCCGCACGGAACTGGACAATCGAGTGGGATTCTGCGCGGGCGTCACGCTCAAACGGCTTTGCAGCATCGGCTGGGCTTTCACGGGCGTTCTAGCCATCGCCTACTACGGTGCAAACAAGATCGAACCGGACCATGTTTTTGGCTCGCTGGTTCGCGACGTGCTGCCGGTCGGCTGTGCCGGGCTGATGTTGGCTTGCATCATGGCGTCTGTGATGGATAATGGCGCGGTGTTTGTGCTAACCAGCTCCGCTTTATTTACGCGCAATTTACTGCGATCCTTCCGAGCGCGAGAGAACCCGAAGCTGGAACTGCGAGTGAGCCGCTTGTTTTCGCTCGTCTTTGTAACCGCCAGTGTCGGGCTGGCGCTTTCGTTCGAAAATGTGCCCGCGGCAATTCGCTTCATGTGGGCCTTGACGCCGATGATGGGAATTTCCTTCTGGCTGGGACTGTGGTGGCGGAAAGCAAACCGCTACGGCGCTTGGGCCAGTTTTCTAACGGCCACGATTGCCTGGTGGATGGGCCCGAATGTTTTTGGATGGAAAGGTGACGCTGGCCTCCCCTACGTTTATTCATTTTACACGCTAACGGGCTTCGGCGTCGGAGCGATCGTCAGTCTACTGACTAAGTCGGAGCCGAAAACACAACTCGATCGGTTCTACCTAACGATCAACACTCCCATTGGGCAAGAAGCCCGGCTCGACCGTTTCGAATCGAGAATAGCCGCCAGCCAGAAGCAGATCGAACATGAATCGCCCGTTTGAAGATAACGATGCATTTCCGAAGCTCATCGGCTCAAAAAACTGGGAGATCCCAGTTCCTGGACGAGAGGCAGTCGTCGGCTTTTTCGTGGTTCTGGCGGCATCGTTATCGCTGCACGTTTTGGTCATTTGGTTGTGTTCACAATTTCGAAGCTAGACCATGTCGTACCTCGACGATCTGTTTTCGTTGAAAAATAAGGTGGCTCTTGTCACAGGCGCAACGCGCGGACTTGGCCACGCGATGGCCGACGCACTGCTTCGAGCCGGCGCCACCGTGGTCTTGTCCGGCTCGAATCGCTCGCTGTTGGACGAAGCGACGAGCCGGTTCAGTGGCGCTGGTTTAGCGGCTCGGGGCGTGTTGTGTGATTTGGCTAGTGCGGAACAAATAGCTCAGCTAATTGAGCGCGTTCTGCGCGAGCAACCGCGCCTGGATATTCTCGTCAATGCCGCCGGTGTGACCTATGCTCATGAACTGGACGGCTACCCGGACGAAGCCTGGCAGAAGACGTTGCAGATCAATCTGACCGCGCCATTCCAATTGGCCCGCGGTCTCGCGCCGCGAATGAAGCAGCAGCGGAGCGGGTCGATCATTAATATCACGAGCATTTCGGCCGAGTTAGGATTTCCCGATAACCCGGCCTATCTGGCCGCGAAGGGCGCGCTCAAGCAGCTCACCAGGTCGTTGGCGATCGACTTGGGTCCGTTCGACGTTCGCGTGAACAACCTGGGTCCCGGCTACTTCCGCACCGACATGACCAGTTTCGGCTGGTCCGATCCCGAGCGGCAAGAGGCTCGTGCTCGTCGCACGCTGCTCGGCCGCTGGGGAGAGCCGACCGATCTGGCGGGTGCGGTTATTTTTTTGGCTTCCGACGCATCCCGGTATATCACCGGCCAAGATCTGTACGTTGACGGCGGCTGGCTAGCCAAGGGACTTGAGAGCAAATGAGTGTTTTGAGAACCTGCCTGATAACCGGCGGTGCTGGAAATCTGGCGTGCCAATTAAGCTGGCGATTGGCTTCGCGCTTTGACGAGATCGTGCTTTGCGATCTGGCACAATCACCCGTCACCGTCGTGCCAGCGAACGTAAAGTACAAGCACTGCGACCTTGTGGACCAAGCCGGGGTTGCATGTCTGATTGCCGAACATCGGCCCAACGTGATCTTTCATCTTGCATCGCTGCTATCCGCGAGCTGTGAGCACGACCTTGGCCGGGCTTGGAACGTCAACACAACGGCCACACTTGGGCTGTTCGAATCGTGCCTGGCCAATGGCGTCGGTACCGTGGTGTTTCCAAGTTCGCTGGCGACGTACGGCGGACAACTGGCCGATCCTCTCGAGGAAGACGCCCCCCAATGGCCGGACAGCCTCTATGGGGTAACAAAAGTCGCCTGCGAGCGATTAGGCCTGTATTTCCACCGCCGTCAGGGACTCGATTTTCGCTGTCTGCGACTGCCGGCGGTCATCTCCCGATTCGCCCCGACTGGCGCCGCCAGCGCTTATTCGTCGCGCGCCTTTATCGAGTCGGTTGAATGCGGGCGGTTCACATTCCCCGTCCGACCGAGCACACAAGTTTCGCTGATCTATGTCGAAGATGCGTTGGAGGCGCTGGTCCGGCTTGCCATTGCGCCTGCCGAACGTCTCTCGCGGCGCGTGTACAACATTCAGGCAATCTCGCCTTCCGCACAGGATATCGCGGACTGCATCCGCCACAGATTGTGCGCCGCGCGATTGGACTTCAATCCTGACCCCGTAGCTGTCCGACTGATCGAAAGCTGGCCGCGGCGACTCCAGGACGGTTCGGCCCGACACGATTGGCAATGGGGGCCGCAGTTTGATCTGCAAGGCATGGCCGATCACTTCCTGGATGAGCTGAAAAAGTAAGCGGTTATCGTCCTGGCGTACGCTTTGGGTTGCCCTGTTCGGTCGAAATCTGGTAATCTCCCTTCGACCTCCAGCCCACGTTTCATCGAGCATGGCTGATTCGCACTCCACGTTACGCGCGTACATTTGGGCTAGTCTGACGCTTGTCGCGCTGGGTTTCGTCTCCCTGGCGGTTGATCTGCCGATTGCCCGCTGGTGTTTGGCGGATCGCGTTCCCAAGGGCATCGGGAAGGTGCTTGCGCTGTCGGAGGTGTTTGGACATGGATTTGGCGTGGCGGTGATTCTGCTTGCCGTCGTCGTCCTCGATCCGGTGCGTCGCTGGGCATTGCCCCGGCTGATGCTCGCAGCGTGCGGAGCGGGACTGGCCGCGAACGTGGTCAAACTTGCGGTTGCACGGCTTCGACCGCATCATGCGGATCTATTGGGCGGCGTTCACGGCACGTTCCTTGGGTGGCTGCCGATGGGTGCAGGACACAGTTACGAGCAAGGCTGCCCGTCAGCGCACACAGCCACCGCCGTGGGCCTGGCGGTGGGCCTGACATGGCTCTATCCGCGAGGGGGATGGTTGTTTGCCGCGCTGGTCGCGCTGGTGGCGCTGCAGCGCATCGAAACCGGCGCGCATTTTGTAAGCGACGCGTTGTGGGGCGGGGCGATTGGCTTTGCGGTCGGCGCACTGGCGGTCCAGTTGCCATCGCTCGGTTATCTCGGCAATAAGCTGGAAGCGTGGGGTCGGGCGTCGGGATCTTCAGCGCGCATTGCACGGCACTCCTGATCGGGCGAACCCGCCGCGGGCCCGCCGCAGACCGTTCACTCGCCTTCATGGTCGGCGGCGAGTTTGCGCAGATGTGCGATGGCCTCTTCGATCTCCGGCACTGCCGCGCCGCGCACGCGACCTTGGCGGTCGCACCGGTCGAGCAGCATCAGGTCGTCGAAATCAGGTGAGGCTTCCAACCGCTTCCGCGATCGCGCTCCGAGCGTGCCATCTCGCAGCGACGCCGCCTCCAAATGATGTTCGATCAGCCAGGCCGTGCGGTCTGTGATGTGTCCGTTGAGCGATTCCAAGGTTGCCTTCACAGGATCTCGCGAATCAATCGCTCGGCCAACTTCGTGCAGCAAGGCGGCTAGCTGCAGTTCTTCGTCGTAGGGCACGGTGTCGCGCGCCAGATCAAAGACTTGCAGACTATGGTAGAGCGCGTCTCCCTCGGGATGTTCTTGCGTGTTGAGCTTTATGCCTTCCAGCGGCACCAGCAGCAAGTGATACCGCGCGAAGCGATCGTTGGATCCGCCCTCCGGTTGGACCGTTAGTCGATGTTGCAGTTGATCGCGGATTTCGCGATTTTCTGGCAGATCCTCGGCGGGAATCCAGCCTTGCCGCAAGCTGCGGGCGGCCCGCATTTTGGCCTGGTAATAGGCCGTTTCTTCCTGCGATTGAATCAGCCGAGCCGCCTCGGCCGCGATCTGCTGGCGCAGCTTATCGTTTGCCATCGTATCAAGGCCGCATGAAGCGGCCCCGTCAAACCAGGCGGTGCCTTACTGCAATCTTAGCTTCAACAAGCCGGCTGGAGCAACCTTGGAATCCAAAATTCTTGGGTCCGGGATTGCCAGCTATTGAATACATTTGTACACTACACTCCACGTAAGATCATAATTCGCGCACATCCTTGGGGGAGCAGCCATGTCCCAGCAAGACGCATCCCAGCGAATAGAAACGGTACGGGCATTGGCCGAGCGAGTACGGGCACTCGAAACCAGCCGGCGGCTCTCCTCGCACGACATGCTGGCTACGGGCAGCTCGTTGCTCGACAGCTTGTTGCCCGATCAGGGTTTGCATCGTGGCACGCTGGTGGAGTGGCTATTCGCCCGACCGGGAGGCGGGGCCGGCACGCTGGCCCTCTTGGCTGCCCGCGAGGCCTGTCGCGAAGGCAAAACGCTCGTGGTTGTTGATCGGCACGGATCGTTCTATCCGCCGGGCGCCGCATTTTGGGGCCTCGATTTACGACCGTTGCTTGTTGTGCGTCCGACTAACGACGCGGACGATGCCTGGGCGTGGGATCAATCGTTGCGGTCCCCCGCCGTGGCCGCGGTGTGGGGCTGGCCGTACCCGCGCGACGAGCAAACGTTGCGTCGCTGGCAACTGGCGGCCGAGTCGAGCGGTGCGATTGGCTTGCTATTGCGTCCCGAAAGCGTGCGCGCCGATCCCTCGTGGGCCGAGTTGCGATTGTTGGTGAAACCGATTGCTGTTGAGCGATCTCCCGGCGAGGCTTCGCGCCGTCGGCTGCGCGTGGAACTGCTGCGCGCCCGGGGATCTCTTGCGGGCGGAGTTGTGGAGTTGGAATTGGACGAAGAAACTGGCCGGGTGATTGAACAAGAGGTCCGCCATGGAACAAACCACACCACGTCCGCGAGTCGCGTGCATCTGGCTGCCCAACTGGCCTATCCAACGCCTCGCCGCCGCTCGCAGCGCGCCTGAAGTGCCCGTGGCCCGTGCCCGTGCAGGAAATTCTCTGGCCACCGGCGCCGGCCACCGGCACATCCTGCTCTACGAAGCCCGCGCCAAGGGGGGCTTGAAGGTAGTGGCCTGTTCGAACATTGCCGCATCCGCCGGCGTGCGTCGGAATATGCCGTTGGCCGAGGCGCTCGTCTTGGTGGAAGGCAACGCCAGGTCGCATAGGTCGGATATCGAGTCTGAAATTTCAAGTCGAATGCTTGTCGAGGTGCATGACACAATCGGCGATCGCCAGGCTCTCGAAGAACTGGCGGTCTGGTGCCAGCAATTCAGCCCGATGGTTAGTCTCGAAGATGCTCCGCGGCCAGACAGTTTGCTGCTTGATCTGACAGGCATCGGCCCGTTGTTTGGCGGCGAAGCGGCGCTGGTGAATCGGATCGAACAGGCATTCGCCGAGCGGCGGTTGACGAGCCGCATCGCGATCGCGGAAACAATCGGAGCAGCCTGGGCACTGGCTCACTATGCAGAAAGTCGGAAATCGGAAATCGGAAATCGGCACCAAGACGCAGCAGCGCCAAGCCAGTCTTCGCGCCGCTTGCGGTTTAACAATCAAGCTCCCCAGCAGCGAAGGCTCCTCGTGGATCTTACCTCCCTTCCCGTCGCCGCGCTGCGTCTGGCGGCCGAAACGGTCGCTCGTCTCGAAGAACTAGGTATTGATCGGATCGAGCAACTCCTGCAATTGCCGCGAGAAACGCTGTCGTCACGTTTTGGGTTCGAGTTGCTGTTGCGGCTCGATCAGGCGATGGGGCTTGTGCCCGAGGCGGTTGTGACGCACAAGCCGCCGCCAGAATTTGAGGTCGAGTGGCTGCTGGAGCACGCGACCGACCGGCAGGAGATGCTCGACTTCGTGCTGGAGTCGCTCGTTGCGCGCCTGGCCCATCAATTAGCCGCGCGTCGTGAAGGCGTGCTGCGTCTCGAAGGGGGGTTTGATTTGCAGCCGGGACTCTCCCCTTTTTCGATGCCCGCTGAGAAAAGGGGGACTGCCCCCCCCTGCGTGCGGTTCTCCGTCGGTTTGTTTCGCGCGAGCGCGGCCCCCGAGCATCTGTTGGGCCTCGTCCGTTTGCGGTTGGAGAAGCTGCGATTGCCCGCCGCCGTCACCGCCATTCGCCTGACCGCGGCAGCCACGGGCCCACTCGAGATGGAACAGCATGCATTATTTGTCGAAAAGCGCGATCGGGCTTCGCCCCGTCACCTGGCGGCGCTGGTGGATCGCCTGGCCAGCCGCTTGGGTCGCAATGCCGTCTTGCAACCCCAACTGCTTGCCGATGCCCAGCCGGAGCATGCGTGTCAGTATTTGCCCTTGGCTGGAAGGGGTCGGGAGTCGGTTTCGCAAAAAACACGTAGCCGCGGCTCTCCGAGCCGCATTCGCGAGTCTCGGAGAGACTCGTCTACGTGCAGTCCCCTTCGCCCGCTGCAGCTTATAGATCCCGTGCCGCTGCAAGTGATAGCCGTTGTGCCGGAAGGCCCGCCGATTTGCTTCCGCGCCGCAGGCTGCGAGCAGCGTGTGGTGAACGTGTGGGGTCCCGAGCGGATTGAAACCGGCTGGTGGCGTAAGCGTGGCGTGCGTCGCGATTATTACCGGGTGGAAACCCACACCGGCCAGCGATTCTGGCTCTTCCGCCGCCTGGCCGACCAGCGCTGGTTCTGGCACGGAGTGTTCGAATGAGAAACAAACTTACCAAGGCCATGGAACCGGCGATCTCCGAGAACCGCAGCCAGCTTGGGATCTCATTTCCCCCTCGCCCTCGGCGGCGAATCTTCGACGTTGCTGCGACCTTGCAATCGTCCTCCCACCCTTGGCAGCAACGCTTGCAACCGGGATAATGGCGATTCGCCAACTCGCACGGGGTCTGAATGTATGAGCCAGCCACCATCGACCGCTCCGCCACGAGACTGCGGCTCTTTCCGCTGCACCTGAGTCCGATCGAAATCTACATGCTCGCGGACGACCATCGTGGTTATCCGATGAGTTTCGTCGTCCAGGCGCAATTGTCCGGCCAAATCAATCGCGGAGCCTTTGAGGAAGCGCTCGACGAGGCAACCGCCAGGCATCCGCTGCTCAGGGCCCGAATCGCAACCGGCAAGGGCGCCTTGCCCTGTTGGATGTTGGCCTCCGATCAAAAACCTGCAGTGGACTGGGGAGCGGAGGAGACACCCATCGCGTGCCCGGCCGGCGAAAGCATCGACTTGACGAAGGAAATTGGGCTCCGCGTGTGGGTTCGGCAGGGAGGCGCAGGGGCGCGGGTGCTGCTCCAATTTCACCACGCCTGTTGCGACGGCACCGGCGCCTACCGCTTTCTGGGCGACTTGCTGGCCGGGTACGGGATGCGCACGACCACCGTCGGCAAGTGTCCCAGCCTGGCCGCCATGGACTCGACGCTGCTGCGGACTCGCAAGCATCGCAGCTTCGGCGCTGCGGCCACTTCCAAGCGCGGATTGCGGCGACGGGCGATCAAGGAATTCAGCAAACTCTTGGGCCGTCTGCCTGCTCCGCTGCGGCCGTCCGTTTCGGCTGCAGGGGACAGAAATCGGGCCGAGGACTTCCCCGGATTCTTGTGTCAATCGTTCGATCGCAACGAACATCAACGGTTGCGCGATGCCGCCGTTCGCTCAAACGTGACGTTCAATGATCTGCTGCTGCGCGACCTGTTCCTTACCTTGGAGCGTTGGAACCGGCGGGAGCAGTCCCGTCGTCACTGGCCATGGACCTGGCGCGGACGGTCGTGGTTGCGAATTTTGATGCCGACCGACCTGCGCGACGGTGATGACTTTGAAATGCCGGCGACCAATCTTTCTGGTTGCACTTTTTTGACACGCAACGTGCGCGACTGTGCCTTGCCCGAGGAGTTGTTGACGAGCATTCGCGACGAGACGGCGCAGATCAAAGCGCGGGGGGCGGGGGGCGCGTTCATGGATATGGTTTACGTGGCTTCGAAGGTGCGGTGGCTGCTGCCTTTTGCCCTGTCGCGCAATCTGTGCCTGGCGACAGCCGTGCTCTCCAATCCGGCCGATCCCAGCCGGCGATTCACGGCCCAGCTTCCGCGGCAATCCGGGCGAGTTATCTGTGGCAATCTGGTGCTGGAGGAAATTACCGGCGTGCCGCCGCTACGACCAAAGATGCGAGCCGCGTTCTCCATTTCGCAGTACGATCGTCGGCTGACGATCTCGCTGCGCTGCGACCCCCACACCTTTCGCATGGAAGATACCGCGGGGCTGCTCGAACTCTACGTCGAGCAACTCCGCAAGTCGGCGGCCATCGGCCCGGCGGCGTGAGGGAGGCACCCAAGCAGGGGGCAGGGCGCAGGGCGCAGGTTTCAGAAGGCAGGGGTTCCGCGTTAGGTCGGGATTGTGCTGACCATTCGCCGATCCACAAGACTCTGCAAGTATACGTAGTTGGCAAGTAGGGCCGGCTGTGCCGGCCGGCCTGGCGACATCACTCAACTGCAAGGAGGGCCGGCTGTGCCGGCCGGCAT
>SXHT01000014.1 GCA_005773095.1 Planctomycetaceae bacterium | reverse complement strand
GTGAAGGCCGACGGGCTCGCCGGCGGCAAAGGCGTGTTTGTCTGTGCCAATCGGGCCGAGGCATTGGAGGCGGTAAAGCGCATGGGCCGCAACCGAGAATTCGGCGATGCCGGAAATCAGATTGTCATCGAGGAACGACTCGACGGCCAGGAGGCCAGCGTGTTGGCGATCACCGATGGCCGCACGATTGTCACCTTGCCGCCAGCGCAGGACCACAAGCGCGCGTACGACGGAGATCAAGGACCCAATACCGGCGGCATGGGCGCCTACTGCCCTGCACCGCTCATCACCGACGATCTGCTGCACCGCATTGAGGAGCAAGTGCTGGTGCCGACCGTCCATGCCATGAAGCGCTCTCGGCGCACTTTCCGTGGCGTGCTTTACGCGGGTCTGATGATCACCAATCAGGGCCCCAAGGTGCTGGAATACAATGTTCGGTTTGGCGATCCGGAGTGTCAGCCGCTTCTGCTGCGGCTGCAGACCGACATCGTCGATCTGCTGGAAGCGACGATCGACCAGCGCCTTGACGAGATTGAACCTTTGCGCTGGGACCCGCGTCCTGCCGTGTGCGTGGTGATGGCGAGCGAAAACTATCCTGGCAGCTACGAACGGGGCCTGGCGATTCGCGGTCTGGACGAGGCCGCGCATGTGCCCGACGTGAAAGTCTTCCACGCCGGCACGACACGGCACGATGGGCAGGTGCTTACCAACGGCGGCCGCGTGCTGGGTGTCACCGCGCTGGGCAGCAGCATTCCCGCGGCCAAGCTGCAAGCGTACACCGCCATCAAATGCATCCGCTGGAAAGGGGCTTGGTGCCGGAAAGATATTTCAGACAAAGCCTTGGGCGTTGGTTAGCAGCAATTTGCACTGGGTTGGCGGTGGAGTAGAATAAGGATGCTTTTCAGTGATCCACCGTTCTGCTCCCCATTTCCATTCAGCGATCTCTCCTCGGAAAAGCGGCGTCCTGCGATTGTGATCTCGAACAATTCGTACAATCAAGCCGCCGAGGACGTGCTGGTCGTGGCGATACCAAGTCGTAGCTGTCTGCTTCTATTCTACCCTAGCCATCCGAATTTCTTGACGAAAGGCCCTTCATGCCAAGTTGTGTTCTGGCTTACTCCGGTGGTCTCGATACTTCCGTCATCCTGGGCTGGCTGCAGGATGAGGGGTACGACGTGCATGCGGTTTACGTGGATCTGGGGCAGCCGTGTGAGGATCGGGAGGCGATCCTCAACAAGGCGCGGCAGTGCGGGGCCAGGTCGGCTCGCCTCCTGGATGCGCGCGAGGAGCTTTGCCGGGATTTTGCCTTCCCTGTGCTGCAATGGCAGGCCAGGTATGAGGGCGTGTATCTGCTCGGCACTTCGATCGCGCGGCCATTGATCTCAAAGGTCTGTTTGCAAGTGGCACGCGAACTTGGCGCCGATGCTTATGCGCACGGCGCGACCGGCAAAGGGAATGATCAGTGCCGCTTTCAGTTGGCGGCCGAGGCACTCGATCCGGGAGTCAAGATTATTGCCCCATGGCGCATTGAGCGCTATCGTCAGAAATTTCCCGGCCGCAAGGAGATGATCGCCTACTGCGAAGAAAGAAAGATTCCGGTCAAGGCATCGATCGCCAAACCTTACAGCAGTGACGAGAATTGCCTGCACATCAGCTATGAAGCAGGCAAGCTTGAAGACCTGACGGTTAACGGAGTGCAACTCGTCGATTTCGGGATGACCGTGTCCCCCGAGCAGGCGCCTGACCAGGCGGAGACGGTCACGATTGGCGTCAAAAGCGGCGTGCCCGTCTCGGTCCATGGCGAATCGAGGACGGCGCTGGAAATAGTTTGCGAGTTGAACAGGATCGGTGGCCGAAATGGCATTGGCCGCATCGACATGGTCGAGAACCGCTTTGTGGGCATGAAAAGCCGCGGTGTTTACGAGGCGCCCGGCATGACCATTCTTTATGATGCCGTCCGCTATGTCGAACAACTGACCATGGACCGTGATTTAATGCACCTCCGCGATCGCCTCGCGCCGGAAGTGGCGGAAATGGTGTATTACGGCTTCTGGTACACGGCCAGGTTTGACGCGCTATTGAGCTTCATCCGCGAAGCTCAAAAGCACACCACGGGCGAGGTTACGCTCAAGCTCTACAAAGGCAACATCTCGGTCGACCGGCGTACCAGTCCCAACAGTTTGTATGATGAAGGCATTGCCAGCATGGAAGGCGGCGGGTCCTACAACCAGACGGATGCGGAAGGGTTTCTGCGGATTCAGGGGCTGCCGATTCGCGTTCAGGGCCGCGTCACACCGCGAAAGTATTAACCCTCACGAGCGGCGGGCTGGGTCTGCCGCGGTTCGACGCGCATGTACCTCATCGAAAATCCCGTCTTGCAGCGCGAGCTGCTCGTGAATCTGCGGATGACGCGGGCGTTCGTGCTGTTGTTCTTCTATTTGTTCCTGCTCGGCGGCGTGGTTTATTTGGCGTGGCCGGGCGAAGGGGAACGGCGGCTCGATTTGACCACCAACCCGGATGCGGCCAAACGGTTAGTGAATCTGTTTTTTGTCGGTCAATATCTGCTCGCCTCGCTGATGGCCCCCAGCTTCGCGGCGGGGGCGATTACAGGGGAAAAAGAGCGCAAGAGCTACGAGATGCTGCTGGCAAGTCCTTTGCGTCCTGGGGCGATCGTGCTGGGCAAGCTGCTCGCGTCTTTGGCCCATCTGGCGATTCTCATTTTCTCGTCGCTGCCGATCGTGATGCTCTGTCTGCCCCTGGGTGGTGTATCGCTTTACGAAGTTTTGGCAATGTACCTGGCGCTGGCGGTGTCGGTGGTGTCGTTTGGCATGATCTCGCTGGCTTGCAGTAGTTACTTTCGCCGAACCGCTTCATCTCTGGTCGTGTCCTATTTGTTGATACTGCCGATCGCGCTACTCGGCATTTTCTTTTGGATGTTGTTGGAGAGGGAGGGGGCCGTCCGACTGTTTTTCTCGGTGACGGTGTTGCCGGCTCTGGGAGCCACGATCTGCGCCGTGCTATTCTTCGACACGAGCAAACGTCTGCTGCATCCACCCGATGTCGGTAGTGAAGGCCGCGAGGTCGTCGATCTGGAGGAAGAGTCCAAGCAAGCGGTGGGCCTTGTCATTCAGCGCGATCAATGGCCCGACAAACTTTTCGCCCCGGCCAAGCGCTCGGATTTGCTGCCCGACGGCGCCAATCCGGTTTTTGACAAGGAGATGCGGAGCGAAATTTTCGCCCAGGGAACGCTCATGCTGCGTGTGGTGATTCAGGTGAGCATGCTGCTCGCCATACCGTTGATGGCGGTCTGCTTGTACGTGCGGTCGGATCAGGCGCCGTGGTACATCAGCTATGTGGTGCTTTTCAACATGCTGGTGGGGCCCGTGTTTTCGGCCGGTACGGTGACCAGCGAGCGCGAGCGCGAGACGCTCGATTTGCTGCTCGTTACGACGCTTTCGCCCGGGCAGATTTTGTGGGCCAAATTGATCTCGGGGTTGCGCGTGTCGAGCGTGCTGACGATGTTCCTGCTGTGGCCGCTGCTGCTGGCTAGCGTAATGGTCCCCTACCTCTGGCCATTTCTGCATGTGGTCGCGGCCTATCTGACGATCGTCGCGCTCACATGCTTGACGACCGCCATCGTAGCGCTTTTCTGCTCGACGATGTTCCGCCGAACTTCGACGAGCCTGATGACGTCCTATCTGATCCTTGTGGCGCTGTTTGCGCTGCCGGTGGCGGCGAAGTTTTTCGCCCAAACCTTTTTCGGCGAGACGGCGGCGGCCAGGCTCATCGACGAACTGAGCTTCACCAGCCCGTTCTCGGCGGCGCACGCGCTCACGATCGATCTGCAGTCAGGTGGGCAGGACCACCTGCCGCCGAATTGGAGCAGCTTTTATCGTTTCGCCGCGTTTTACCTGACGATGAATGCCCTCTTGATCATCAGCATGCTGCGGCTGTTCAATACGCGGTGGCGCGTTTCGGAGTAGTTCGCGGCAAATCGGCCGCAGCTTGGGCAGGCGTAATCGGCTGTTTGCAGTCCCCCCGCCGGCTGGTAGAATCAGCAGGACGCTTCGAGGGATCGAGGATCTCCCCCCATGAGCACCAAGCTAACGCAACCTGCCGCTGCGCGCGCCGTGCCAGGCAGTTCCGCCGATTGGACCGTTCCCGCCGGTTGGACGCGCCGCCACTTACTGGACTTGGAGAGCCTTTCCGCCGAAGAGTTGACGATCGCGCTCGACACCGCAGCGCGTTTCAAGCTGGCGACCGCCGATTGTTCGCGGAAGTTGCCCCTGTTGGTCGGCCGCACGGTGGCCAATCTGTTCTTCGAAAATTCCACCCGCACGCGCACCAGCTTTTCGCTTGCCGCCCGGCGGCTGGGGGCCGACACGGTCGATTTCTCATCCAGCGGCAGCAGCCTCTCCAAGGGGGAGACGGTGATCGACACGGCCAAGAATATTGAAGCGATGGGCGTTCACTGTGTGATCGTTCGGCATCGCACGCCCGGCACCGCTCAACTACTGGCCCACAATCTGAACGCCGCCGTAATCAACGCCGGCGACGGTGCCCACGAGCATCCCACCCAGGGCCTGCTCGATATACTTTCGATTCGCCAGCGCCGTGGCCGGATCGACGGGTTGACGGTGGCTCTGGTGGGCGACATAGCTCACAGCCGCACGGCGCGGTCCAACATCTGGGGGCTCAAGAAGCTCGGCGCGCATGTGATCGTTTGCGGCCCATCGACCCTTGTCTCCCGACATTGGGAGCAACTTGGCGTTGAAGTGGCGTACGATCTCGACACGATTCTGCCCCGTTGCGACGTGCTGAATTTGCTGCGCATCCAATTTGAGCGGCAAAGCATGCGACCGTTCCCGTCCGTCCGCGAGTACGCCCTGCTGTACGCCATGAACTCCGAGCGAATGGCCAAAGCCAAAGACGACATTCTGATCATGGCCCCCGGCCCGATCAATCGCGGCGTGGAGATTACGCCCGATGTGGCCGATGGCCCGCACTCCGTAATTCTCGAACAAGTCACCAACGGCCTGGCTGTTCGCATGGCCATCCTATGGCTGCTACTTGGGCAATGTGCATGATGCCTGAACTCTTAATCGCCAACGGACGCGTGATCGATCCTTCGCAGAAGATGGATCGGCTCACCAACGTGCTGATCGACAACGGCAAAATCGCCGCTTACGATGTGCCGCTCAACGGCCAGCCGGTGGAGGTCATCGACGCAACGGGGAAGATCGTCGCGCCGGGTCTGATCGACATGCACGTACATTTGCGCGAGCCGGGGCGCGAGGAAGATGAGACGATCGCCACCGGCACGGCGGCGGCGCTGGCCGGCGGATTCACGTCCATCGCCTGCATTCCCAACACCGAGCCGCCAATCGACACGCAAGCCTCCGTCGAGTTTATTCAGCACCAGGCCGCCCGTGCCGACAACTGCAATGTGTATGTCGTGGCCTGCGTAAGCAAAAACCGCGAAGGCAAAGAACTGGCCGAGCTGGGCCAGCTCTTTCAGGCCGGCGCGGTGGCGGTCAGCGACGATGGCGCTCCTGTTTTCAACGCCGAACTGATGCGCCGGGCATTCGAGTATTGCCTGATGTTCGACAAGCCGATTCTTAATCACGCTGAGGTGCGCGAGCTGACCGAAGGGGGCGTGATGCATGAAGGACTGGTCTCGCTCATTCTTGGTCTGCCCGGCATGCCGGCCGAGGCCGAAGATGTGATGACCGGCCGCGACATGGCGCTGGCCGCGGCCACCGGTGGCCGAATCCACATCATGCACGTGTCGAGCGCCGGCAGCGTCGACATCATTCGCCGAGCCAGGTCGCGCGGAGTGCGTGTCACGACGGAAGTCTGCCCGCACCACTTTACACTCACCGATGAATGTCTGCGGTCGTTCGACAGCAACTTCAAGATGAGTCCGCCGCTGCGCTCGCAGAAACACGTGGAAGCCTGCATTGCCGGGCTGGTGGATGGCACGATCGAAGTCATTTGCTCCGACCATGCCCCCCACGCGCTGGAAAAGAAGATGCGGGAACTCGACGAAGCGCCGTTCGGCATCGTCGGCGTTGAGACGAGCCTGGGTCTGGTGGTGACCAGGCTGATCGAGCCCGGCATTCTCGATTGGCCGACGGCGCTTGCAAAGATGACGACCAATCCGGCGCGCATCCTGGGCATTTCCAAGGGCACGCTGAAAATCGGCGCCGACGCCGATCTGACAATCATCGACCCCAAGGCACGCTGGAAGGTTGATCCCAAACGGTTCCGCTCGAAGAGTAAAAACACCCCGTTCACCGGCTGGGAACTGACGGGCCGGGTCGCGGCAACGATCGTTGGCGGCAGGACAAAATACCAGGCTTCGTAATCACGAATTCGGGCCGGGGACTGGCTCATTTTCCCGGCGAACTTCGAGAGAGGTGCATCGTCCTGTTAAGTGGCCGCCCAACGCGGTCCCCGGGAAAATGTGCCCGTCCCCCCTCTTTCAATGTCCCTTCTCATTGACGGCTACAACCTGCTCCACGCCAGCGGCATTCTGGGCCGCGGTCGCGGGTCCGGCTACTTGCAGCGTTCGCGGCAGGCGCTGATGAACTTTTTGGCCGAATCGCTCGACGAGAAAGAGGCGTCGCGCTGCACCGTCGTGTTCGACGCTTCGGATTCCGCGCCGAAAGGCCTGCCGCGCACGCTCGCGTATCGTGGCATCACGGTGAAATTCGCCTCGGGCCTGCCAAGCGCCGATGAGTTGATTGAGCAATTGATCCAGGCCGACAACTCGCCGCGTACGCTTACAGTCGTCTCCAGCGATCATCGCCTGCAACGCGCCGCCAGGCGGCGCAAAGCCAAGCCAATTGACAGCGAGCAGTGGTTTCACGGCGTCGTGCGTCGCCGCATTGAGAGTCGGCAACTCACTGAGCACCCCAACGTAAAGCCTCCCGCCCCATCGACCGAGTCGGAGATCAACTTCTGGCTCCGCCAGTTTGGAGTTGCCTCCGAAGCGGAACGGGGCGAAGTTGAAAGTCCCAGCGGAGCAGACCAGCTGGACAATCCGTTTCCGCCGGGCTATGCTGACGATGTACTGGATGAGGACCATTTGCTGTAATCCACAAAATGTCCGACCCCGATAGGGAGTGACGGATGCGGCAGCACATTTGTATTGGACTTGCGCTGCTAACAGAGATCGTGATTCCGCTGGCCGCCTGGGGCACAGAACCATCGCCGTTGCGAGTTTGCCCCGAAGCTATTCGGTTGGACTCACCAGAGTCCTTCGAGCAATTGCTCGTGTTTGAATTGTCGGACGAGGGAATACCGGTCGACGTCACACGGCAAGCGGCATACTCGACGTTGGCGGCGGGCGTCGTCGAGGTCTCCCCCTCGGGGCAAGTTGTGCCGGTGAGCGATGGTCACGCGGACCTACGGGTGCGGGTTGGCAAGCACGAGACAACGGTGGCGGTCGAAGTGCGCGGCGTGGCAGCACCCCCCCCAGTCTCCTTCCAACGAGACGTCGTTCCGATACTTTCCAAAGCCGGCTGCAATTCGGGCGGATGCCACGGCAAGGCGGAAGGGAAAAATGGCTTCAAGCTGAGCGTGTTCGGCTACGACACCGCCGCCGATTTTCACGCGATCGTCATGGAAGATTGCGGTCGTCGAGTATCCCCGGCGGCGCCCGACCAAAGTCTGCTGCTGCTCAAGGCCACGGCGCAAGTGCCGCATGGCGGCGGACTAAAAATCGAGCGCAATTCCCGGTGGTATCGCCTGCTGCGGCGCTGGATCCAGGAACGAGGTGCGGTGGATCGGCAGGTCGAACACCTTGTGGACATCTCCGTTGAGCCCGCCGAAGTGACGCTGAGTCCGCATGGCTCGCAACAATTGCGCGTGATGGCGCGATACCAAGGCGATCACTCTCGCTGCGTGACGGCCGAGGGAGAATATCAATCGAACAACGATGCGATCGCAGCGGCGAGTCGCGACGGACTGGTGACCGCAACCGATGTTCCCGGCGAAGCCGCGATTTTAGTGCGCTACCTCGGGCAGGTGGCCATTTGTCGTGTGACCCGTCCGCGCGATGAGGGGACGTTCGCTCGTCCACCGGAACGGAACTTTATTGATCCGCTCGTGTGGGACAAGCTGGAGCTTCTGCGAATCGCTCCCAGCCCGCTCGCCGACGACGCAACCTTTCTGCGGCGAGTGTTCCTCGATACGATTGGCACGCTTCCGACCGCCGCCGAAGCTCGGAGTTGGCTCGCTGACCCGGCACCGGACAAACGCCGCCGCGTGATCGCCGAACTGCTCAATCGCCCCGAGTACGCCGATTATTGGGCGCAGCGATGGTCCGACCTGCTGCAGGTGGACAGGGACGCGATCACGCCGCAGGGCGCGGTGGCAATGACCCGCTGGGTGCGCGGGCAAATCGCGCAGAATGCACCGTACGACGAGTTCGTGCGCGCAATCTTGATGGCACAGGGCTCCACGCTCAGCGAATCGCCGGCTGCATTCTTCCAGGTGCACGGAGATCCGGAAAAATTAGCCCGCTCGGTCAGCCAGCTGTTCCTCGGAGTGCGCATCGAATGCGCGCAGTGCCATCACCATCCTTTCGAACATTGGGATCAGCAGGACTATTATGCGTTGGCCGGGTTCTTTACCGGGATCGTTCGCCAGCCGATTTCGCAAGGGGCCTTGAAGATCGTCGGCAAAGACGGCGAAGACATGAAGCATCCAAGGACCGGCCGTCCTGTGCCGGCCGCGGGACTGGGTGCTGCTGTGGCTGACCTGCCGCCCCACGCAGACCGCTGCCGCACACTGGCCGCTTGGGCCACCCGTCCAGAGAATCCGTTCTTCACAAGAGTGATCGTGAATCGGCTTTGGGCGCACTATATGGGACGTGGTCTGGTCGAGCCTCTTGATGATTTGCGAACCACGAACCCCGCTTCGAACGAGCGGTTGATGAATGCTTTGACCGATCATCTGATCGCATTGCACTACGACCTGAAAGCATTTACCCAGACGCTGCTCGACTCCTACGTCTATCAACTCAGTTCCCAGGTGAACGACTCGAACCGGCTCGACTTGCAGAATTATTCTCATGCGGCATGGAAGGCGGTTCCCGCCGAAGTGCTGCTCGACATGATTTCTCAGGCGACCGGTGTTCCCGAGGAGTTCAACGGTTGGCCGCGGGGCATTCGCGCGATCCAGATCTGGGACAACAGGTTACCTTCGCATTCTCTGGAGGTGTTCGGCCGTCCTACCGGCCGCAGCGGCTGTGCTTGTGAGCGCGGCGCCGAGCCGACCATGGCCCAAGCACTACACTTGATGAATTCGCCGACAGCGGTGCGCAAGGTGCAACATCGCGACGGGCGCGCCGCACGGTTGGCAGCCTCGAATCTTGGAACCGACGAGCTGGTTGACGAACTGTACCTGGCTGCTTTGTCGCGATTTCCCACGGACGGCGAACGCCCGCTCATGCGGCAGGCGCTTGCCAGGCCGGCCGATCGTCGCGAGGCTGCCGAAGATATTCTGTGGACACTGCTAAACCTCAGGGAGTTTGTCTTCAACCATTGAGGCATTCTTATGTGGAACAAGGTGTTTGGAACGGACCGCCGCTTCTGTGACCGCATCACGCGACGACGGATGCTTCGGGTTGGCGGGACGAGCCTGTTGGGCGGACTGACGCTGCCGACGCTGCTGCAATTGCAGGCCAACGCCGCCACATCCAAACCGCCAAAAGCCAAGGCTTGTATCTTCTTGATGCTGGAAGGCGGACCGAGCCACATTGACCTATGGGACTTAAAACCCGACGCGCCTGCGGAGGTTCGAGGTCCGTTCAAGCCCATCTCCACGGTCGTTCCTGGGACGCAGATCAGCGAAATACTGCCTCTCTGCTCGCACCTGGCCGACAAGTTCACCATCCTGCGATCACATAGTCATAATGACAACGCCCATCAAACGGGCCGTCATTGGGTGCTGACGGGATATCCGCCGAGTTTTGCCGACGGACAGGCCAAAGGGGTTCCGTTCAACGAGTTGTATCCGTCGATCGGCTCAATCGTGTCTCGCGAATTGGGATCGGACGGGGACGTGCCCCCCTACATTGAGGTCCCCAATGCGTTGGGACCGGGCGGACCTGGCTTCTATGGCGCCCAGTACGCACCCTTCACGATCGATAGCGATCCCGCGCAGCCCGATTTTAGTGTCCGCGATCTTACCGTCCCTGATTCCATTACCAGCGAAAGATTTGCGCGACGCGTGACGTTGCTTTCCGAGATCGAACAACGGGGGGCCGGCCAACAGGCCATCGGACGACCGCAAGCATTGACATCGTATTACGAGCGGGCCGTTGATCTGGTGACTTCGCCTCAAGCGTGTAAGGCATTCAATGTTCAGTCCGAGTCGACTGCGATGCGCGAGCGCTACGGCTACACGTCGATCGGCCAAAGTGCGCTGCTGGCGCGACGGCTGGTCGAGGCGGGTTGTCGCTTTATCGGCATCGACCACGGGAGTTGGGATACCCATTTTGACAATTTCGCGAGCCTTGAGAAGACCCTGGCGCCCCCCATGGATCGGGCGTTCAGCGCCCTCGTAACCGACCTCGATCAGCGCGGCATGCTCGATGATACGCTCGTGATCATGATGGGTGAAATGGGACGCACACCACAGATCAACAAGGACGTGGGACGCGATCACTGGTCGCAGTGCCAGACCGTGATTCTGGCAGGCGGCGGAATCAAGCGGGGCGCCTTGATCGGAGCCACTGACAGTACCGCCAGTAGTCCCATGACACAGCCCTATGGCATTCAAGACCTGCTTCGCACGGTCTTTCATCTGCTGGGAGTTGACGCGGATAAGGTCTATCTCACGCCGCTGGGACGGCCCCTGCCGATCGTCAACGGTGGTAAGCTGATCGACGAAGTGCTGGCGTGAGATCCCCGAGGTTGATGGTCATGCGATCGAACGGAATGGGTGAAATGCGTGCCGTTACCCGGCCTCGTTCCAGGCGGAAGTTCTTCTCGTGCCTGTTGATTGCGGTCGTGGCCCTGCTCGGATTGGCCACAACCGCGTGGGCTCACAAGCCGCCCGGACTCGGCTACATCTTTCCACCGGCGATTCAACCCGGCAAGGTAACCGACGTGCAATTGGGCGGCTTCGACTTCACGGCCGATATGCAGTGGTTCGTCTACGACGACCGGGTGCAATTGCAAACTAGGGGATTGCCGGGAGACTACCATGCGCCTCCTGCTCCCTATTGGATCGGTCCGCGGACAAACACGCCCGCCAGGCCGATTCCACGCGAGGTGGCGGCGCGCCTCACGGTAGCGCAAGACGCACCGGCAGGACTCCTGCGGTGGCAGGTTGCCAATGCAAATGGGGCCTCGGCCACCGCCCTGTTTTATCTGAGCCGCGGGCCGGAGATCCTCGAATCCCGTGATCGCGATTCGTCTCAACGCCTGCCGAACCTTCCGATCGCGGTCTCTGGCCGGTTGAGCCGGCTCACCGAGGTCGATCGTTACGAACTGGTCGCCGATCGGGATGGCCCGATTTCCGTCGACCTGATGGCGCGCCGACTTGGCGCCGACTTCAACGGTGTGCTCCAGGTGCGCGACGCCACAGGCGCCTTGCTGGCCGACTTCGCCGATACGCAGGGGCTTGATGGCGGTGTGACGTTCGCGGGACAAGCGGGGGCAACGTATACGATCAGCCTGCACGATATTGATTTTCGTGGCGACCGGGCCTATGTGTATCGCCTCGCCGTGACCGCAGCTCCGCGCGTGATCTGCACACTTCCTTCCGCAGGCCAACGGGGCACGTCGGGCGAGGTGGAGTTTGTCGGCCTGGGCGTCGCCAGTGGAAAGCCCGTGCTGGAGTCGCTCCGTCAAGTGGTGTGTTTTCCGTCGGACCCCGCGCTGTTGTCACATCTTTATTCCCTGGAGACGCCCTTCGGCGCCGTCGAAGTGGCGATTCCGCTGAGCGACGTTCCGGAGATCACACGCGATACCAGCCAGCTAGAGATCACAGACATGCCGCTGGCCGTAACGGCGCAGGGGGCCGTGACCAGCGTGTTGCCCCCCAATCGGGACGAACAACGTTACTCATGGAATCTTGAGAAGGACGAGAGTTGGTCCGTTGAGGTGCAATCGCGTGCGATCGGCGGACGACTGGATGTAGGCGTCTCGGTACTCGACCCCAACGGCGCGCTGGTTTGCGAAAACGACGACCTGCCCGGCACAACCGACGCGGCGGTTGAATTTCGTGCGGCTGCGAGTGGAACGTTTACCTGCGTCGTGCGTAGCATGGCGACGCGCGTCGGAGCGGCAGACGAAATATATCGTTTGCAGATCCAACGTCGAGCCCCTGACTTCTCCCTGACCGTACCGCAGCAGATAAGTCTTCCCTTGGGTGGTAAAGCGGATCTGACCGTTCACGCGGTGCGCACGGGCGGCTTCAACGGCGAGATCGTGCTGTCGGCAGAAGGATTGCCAGCAGGCGTGACGCAGGAGGGGGCGTGGACCATTCCCGCGGACAAGAATGAGTTGGCGGTTGCGATCCATGCCGCACCCGACGCCGACGTGGTTGCGCGCTCCATCCGGTTCCGAGGAACAGGGACGCTCGGCAACGCTGCGATCACGCGCCACGCAATGGCAGCGGCATCTGGAAATCTTTGTCCGCGATCTCCCGGTGAACAAAGGATTTCTCAGATCCTGCTGACCATAACGATGACGCCGCCGTTTGAAGTCCTGGTGGTCGGCCGCGAACGTCAGCGCGACGTCCATCGCGGGACGACCTATCCCGCGGAGATCGAGATCGTGCGCAAGGATGGGTTCGACGGTGAGGTTCAACTGGAGATGTCGGCGCAGCAGGACCGTTATCGTCAAGGAGTCCGCGGCCCGATCATAAGCGTGCCAGCGGGTGTGACGCATGCATTCTACCCATGTACTATGCCCGAGTGGTTGGCAACTGATTTGACGCAACGCATGGTGGTTCATGGAGTGGCTGCCGTGCGCGATCCGAAAGGTATCTGCCGTTATCTGACGAAGGCCGGCGATGCTCGGATCACCATGAGCATCGAAGGTGGCTTGCTGAAGCTCACATCACAAGCAGGAGAGCCGACCGCGTATCTCGGCGATTCGCTGGAGATTCCGGTGACCATTTCACGGTCGTCCATGCTGCCCGTGGCGACGACGATATCGCTGGTCGTGCCGGAGGAAATTGCCGGATTGTTGCGTGCGGAACCGCTGGTGCTTCCCCCAGGGCAAGATCGTGGCTCGCTACGAATCAGATCGGAGTCGGATGGGCGTCTGAAAGGTCCATGCACGCTCAAGCTGGCCGCGACCGCTTTGCAGGACGGCAAATGGCCCGTTATTTCGGAAACCGAAGTGCCCGTCGTGTTCTCCAGCCATTAAGGCCTGTTGGCAACTACGGCCAAGGGAAAATGCCACGGCGAACGAAGATTACCCTCACCCCGGCCCTCTCCCGGAAGGAGAGGGACATGTTTAGCGGACCTCATGCACGGCCAGAAGGTTGTGGCCTTTGGCGACCAGGCTGATCGCGCTGACGATTACGATGTGGTCCCCCTTCTTGAGTTTGCCCTCGCGGGTGCCCCAGGCTTCGACGTGGCGGATCAATTCCTCAAGATTGTGCGCGGGAGCGCCGGCGATCGGTGTTACGCCCCAGAAGAGGCTCATTTGACGTAACACAATTTCGCTGTCGGTCACGCCGAGGACCGGGATATCGCGACGCTGCTTGGAGATCGCCAGCGCAGTCGCGCCCGAGTGCGTGGCGGCGACAAGTAGCCGGGCGTCGAGCGCTTCGGCGATTTGGCCCATGCCGTAGACGACTGCTTCCGTGACGCGGTGCAGACCCTCGATCGGCTGCTCCGCCATCGGCTTCACGTGCCGGCCTTTGAGCAGCGGCTCGGTCGCCAGCGCAATACGGTGCATCATGTGGACGGCCTCGACCGGGTGATCCCCGATCGCCGTTTCACCGGACAGCATGCAGGCGTCGGCGCCGTCGAGTATTGCGTTGGCCACGTCGGTCACTTCCGCCCGGGTGGGTGTGCGCGAGTGGCGCATGCTGTCGAGCATTTGCGTGGCCACGATCACCGGCTTATAGCGGCGGTTGCAGGCGCTGATGATTCGCTTTTGCTCCACCGGCGTGCGGGCCACGTCAATTTCCACACCCAGATCGCCGCGGGC